>CACZLT010000021.1 GCA_902782185.1 uncultured Bacteroidota bacterium
AACCGCAGACCCAGAAAACTTTTGAACTTTTTCTCCCCGAAACATATTTTCTTCTTATCTTTGCACAACGGTGTTGCATTATGATGTTGAGTCTACATGCGCTTCGACAATCAGGAGAAGGTGATCGGCAACGGCCGCACCGTCTACATCCAGATTCCCGTGCCGCCCGTGGGCAACGGCAACAAGTTCCGCATCGTGGTGGAGTATCGCCATAAGGGCGCCGCCTACGTGGGGCGCCGTTGCTGCTACACATTCAACAAACAGCAATCGAACGCAGGCGCCCTGAACCGTGCCGAGCTGGGCTACGTGCCCGTAACGGCGCCCACGCACGGCGAGGACGAAGGCATGTACTTCTTCATGGACGACGACTACAACATCATCCAGAACATCTACGACCTGCAGACATTTGCCACCATCAATCTCGCTACCGAAATAGGCACCCAGAAGTACAGAATCACAAAGGACATTGACGCCAGCGGGTACACGTTCGACCCCATCGTCCTCAGCACCGACATTGGAGACTTCGAGCTGGACGGCGGCGACCACTACATCCGCAACATCACCTTCAACTCCTCCGGCAACTTCTGCGGAATGTTCAAGGATTTGGCCGGCAGCACCACCGGCCACAACGGACATAAGTACATTCACAACCTGATACTCTCGAACACCACGCTGAATATCTCCGCCAACACCTCGTACGCAGGCCCCCTGGCCGCCCGCACCGGCACCACCAATACCGATAGCACCACCATCAGACACTGCATGGTATATGCCACCACCTACAACCTACAGGCAACCAACACCCAACCCAAGCGCTTCGGCGGCCTCATCGTCCAACACCAATGCGGCGGTCTCGTTATCGACCGTTGCATGGTATCAAATGCCACGCTCCAATACAACGGCTACTCCCTCACCAACCGGCTGTACTTCGGCGGCCTCGTCGGCTATAACAACGTAACGTTCGCCGACCAAAGCACCTCCGGGCACAAGTTCACGAGTTGCGAAGTACGATTTTCTGATGACAACCCTTGCACCCTGCAATCAGGCACGGCCTATTTCGGTGGAATCTTGGGTTATTCGAACACCAACACACTGAACTCGAGCAAGATGCGCTTTTACGATCTTCGTCTAATAGTACCAAGCAGAAGTTTACATGTCATAAGCACACTAAACGACGTGTACGTGGGAGCCCTGATTGGCCAGACCTCCTCAAGTTGTGCTTCCGACGCCATTAGTCTTAATCTTCAGTATATTAATGCTCACGTTCTTGCATTATGTCCTGAAAACAAGACGTATTACACAGGAGGAAAATACTTCTGGTTAAACGCATCATACGGCTGGGAGAGTTATGGTACAGATGGTTCTAACGATAGGAAGAGAGGCACAATCGGAAACGCCGATGCCAACGGAAACTGGTTTGAAACCTCTGTTCCACATCAACAATTGCAAAATTGGAGGGTGTTTATAAACGATGGTAATCGTATTAGTAACTAACATGGAATAATCATTTGCATCATGAACAAAAAGAACAAGAAAGCATACCTTGGACCGCAGCTGACGGCGGTGAGTTTCAAGAGCGAGCGCGGCTTCGCCGCCAGCGGCCCCAGCACCGTCACTTTTCTCTACCTCCTCGACGGCGCCTCCGGCGAGCAGGTGGAGAGCTACAGCACCCGCAGCGGCTGGGGCGACGACGCCAACAACAGCTTCTTCTAGGCAGCCCGCAGCACCGCAGCGACACGCACACCAAGGGCGCCCCGACGGGGCGCCCTTTTCCTGTACGGTCAGAGGTGCGGCAGGATGTCGCGCTCGAAGATGTCGCGGCGAATGATACGGTAGTGGGGGTGGTAGGCCTGCTTGAACTGCGGGCTGTGCGAGAGGACAAACCTAGGGTCGGGGGGGGGCATCCCCTCGGCGCTGCGGAGGACGGCGGAGACGAGCCGCTCGACGGTCAACTTGCCGTGCTTGACGGCGAGGAGGTTGACACGTACGAAGTGGCTGTCGCAGAGCGTGTATTCATAGAGGGGAAAGGCCGTGGTGTCCGGCATCTCCTCCATCTCGCGGCCGATATAGCGCAGGGCCGCGACCGAGTCGGTCAGCAGGTGTCCGGGGCCGTAGAGATCCTGGAAGACCAGCTTGTAGATATCCTGCGGCTGGGCTTCGGGGAAACGCTCTGTGTAGGCTATCAAGGCATTGCCGCACTGATATGCGGACTTCTGTGGGTTTTGGCAGGCTGCCAACAGGAGGAATGCCGCAAAGGCGCAGAAGAAGTTTTTCATTTCGTTACACGTTTGACAATCAATATACTCAACTCCCAGAGGAGGTAGATGGGGAGGGATACCAGCGCAAGGGTAACGGGGTCGCCGGTGGGGGTGATGACGGCACCGAGGATAAGGATGGCCACCACGGCATGGCGGCGGTAGCGCTGCATGGCCTCCGCCTTGAGCAACCCCACCTTGCCAAGTAGCCAGCAGAGCACCGGCAGTTCGAAAACCACACCGAACATAAAACTCATCACACCGAGCACAGATATATATGACGTAAGAGTGATGGTATTAGCCACTTCATCGGCCACTTGATAAGAACCTAGAAAACTAACCGTAATGGGGAAAATAATAAAGTAGTTGAGGAGCACTCCTACGACAAACAGCAGATAAGCCGCACAAACAGCACACATTGCCACTCGACGTTCTGTAACATAAAGGCCAGGTGCAACGAAAGCAAATATTTGGTATAGGATATAGGGTGATACTACGATAACACCCGCCCAGATGGCAACCCGCATGTGTATCAAGAACTGTTGCGTAAGTTCCACATTGATAAGTTCCATCCCATCCGGCTTGGGAGCCAAAACAATGGCAAACAAAAATTCCTTAAAAAAGAAACATGCCGACATCGCAACGGCAACTACCGCAAGCACATACCAAAGACGCCTACGGATCTCGTCTAGATGTTCCCAAAAGGTCATCAACAGGATTCTGCATTATGTAGGGGCGAATAATCATTCGCCCCCTCCACACTCGCTATTACTTCTGCTTGTCGCTGTCTGACGAATTTTTATCGCTGTCATCGATACCATTGACTCCGTCTTTAAAACTCTTGACTCCCTTGCCAAGACCTTTCATCAACTCGGGGATTTTCTTTCCACCAAATAGCAACAGTATCACGATGGCAATAATAATTATCTCTGTACCTTTCATACCAGTGAATCTTTTAGTTTGTTGGTGTATTCTTCAATCATGTGCATCTTGTCAGGGATGGCGATATGCTGCGGGCACTGCTTGAGGCACTCGCCGCAGCCGATGCAGTGGTCGGCCTGGCGCAGGCGCTCGATGCTCTTGTCGTAGGAGGTGAGGAATGCCTTGCGGGCACGGCGGAACTCGCGCTGCTCAACGGTGCCCTCGGTAACGATGTTGTTCTCGTTGAGGCACTTGTTGTAGTGGTTGAAGATTCCTGGGATGTCGAGGCCATAGGGGCATGGCATGCAGTACTGGCAGGAGGTGCAGGGGATGGCGGGATAGTGGGCGAACTCATCGGCGATGCGTTCCAGCAGCGCCATATCCTCCTCGGTAAGAGGCTCGAAAGGCGAGTAGGAGCGGATGTTGTCCTGAAGGTGTTCCATAAGGTTCATACCGCTGAGGTTGGTGAGGATGCGAGGGAACATGCCAAGATGGCGCAGCGCCCAAGAGGCGAGACTGCGGTTGGGGTCGTGTGCCTTGAGGAGGCCTGCCATGTGGTCGTTGAGGGTACCCAGGCGACCGCCGAGGAGGGGTTCCATGGTTACGACAGGAATCTCGCGCTTGTCCAGCTCGGTGTAGAGATGCTCGGCGTTGACGTTCTCCTTCTCAATCTCATGAGCATAATGCCAATCGACATAGTTCATCTGTATCTGGGCAAAGTCCCAGTGGTACTTGTCGTGCAGGGCCACCACCTTGTCGAACTCGGACTGCTGGCCGTGGAACGACCATCCGAGGTTGCGGATGCGGCCAGCCTCGCGCTCCTTGAGGAGGAAGTCGATCATGCCGTTGTCGACGAAGCGCTTCTCAAAGTCGCTCACCCCCTCCTCGCTCACGCCGCCGAAGGAGTGGAGAAGGTAGTAGTCGATGTGGTCCACCTGCAGCAACTCGAAGGAGTCGTGATACATCTTGATGCTGGCCTCGGGCGTCCAGTTGCGGAAGTTGGAGAGCTTGGTGGCGATGAGCCACTTGTCGCGCGGATGGCGGCTGAGTGCGATGCCGGTGGCGCGCTCGGACATGCCGCGGAGGTAGACCGGGGAGGTGTCGAAATAGTTGACACCGTGCTCGATGGCGTAGTCGACCAGTTGGTTGATGGCCTCCTGGTCAAGCTGTGCGTTGGGGTTGTCGCGCAGCGAGCCACCGCCCTCGACGGGCAGGCGCATCATGCCGAAACCCAGCAAGGATACCTGCTGGCCGTGGGCATCGGTGCGGTAGGTCATCTGACCCAGGGGCACCTCGCCGGCGGTCATGCCCTCGGCGGAGACACTGTTGGGATGGTCGCAACCGGCGGCCACGACGGCTCCCGCCGCCACAGCCCCAGTCATCCCTTTGAGAAATTCTCTTCTATCCATAGGGTTATCTCTTTTTCATTTCTTCCTGCAACTCCTTGCGTTTCTTGCTGCTGAACCAGGTGCCGTAGACCTCGCTGACGTTGCCGGCGGTGGTGAAGGCACTGATTTCGTTCTCCTTGAGCCAGTGCATGAGGCTGCTGAACTCGTCCTTGCCGAGGAGGGCGACCAGTTCGATGGACTTCTCGCCGCTGTAGCCACCGGTTACCTCGTAGAGGGTGCAGCCACGGCGCAGATCCTCAATGATATAACGGCGGATACGGTCGTAGTCCTTGCTGACGATGCAGACACGCTTGCGGTTGTTGAGCGTGGCGGTGAAATAGTCGACCACCAAACCGTTGATCCAGGTGCCGATGAGGCCGATGACCACCATGCGGAAGTCGTTGATGAAGAAAGCAGTGCAGCAGATGACGGCACCGGCCACGGAGACCGAGGCACCGATGTCGAAGTGGAGGAACTTGTTGACTATCTTGGCCAGGATGTCGAGGCCACCAGTCGAGGCGTTGATGCTGAACATCAAAGCCTGGGCTGCCGACAGCAGCAGCACGAAGCAGCAGAGGTCGAGCCAGGGGTCGCCCATGACCGAGGGGGCGCCGGTTACAAGGTTGGGGTTGGCAATGTTCTGCCAGGGGTAGACGGCATCCCAGAACTCAGTGAGGGGGCCGAGGATGAGGGCGGTGTAGACCGTCTTGAATCCGAACTCACGGTCAATTAGGATGAAGGCCAGGATGAGCAGCAGGATGTTGATGCAGGTAATCCAGGTGCCGAGGTTGCCTCCAAAGAGGTTGGAGAGCACGATGGAGAGGCCCGAGATGGTGCCGATGATGAGCTTGGAGGGGACGAGGAAGTAATAGACGGCGGCGGCGGTAACCGTCATGCCAAGGGTCATGATGACCAGTTCTTTCCAGAACTTGAAGGTGCCAACATAGCGGATGGCTTCGTTGACTTTTGCAGAAATATCCATAATCTTGAATGTGTTAGATTTCAACGTGGCGTTGGCGACCCTCGACATAGATGGCCGTCATGGGGCGCGCAGGGCAGTAGTACTCGCAGGCGCCGCAGCCGGTACACTTGCTTTCGTTGACGGCGGGCACCGGGCGGCCGCTGCCGTTGTCCACCATGGTGATGGCACCGGCGGGGCAGTGGCGGGCGCAGGCACCGCAGTTGACACCTTCGGCAGAGAGGCAGTTGTCGTGCAGCGCGACGGCAAGGCCAATGCTGATGGCGGTCTTCTGCTCCCTGCTGACGGGCTGGATGGCGCCGGTGGGGCACACCTCGCTGCAGCGGGTGCAGGCCATGCGGCAGTAGCCCTGGTCGTAGGCCATATAGGGCTGCAGGAAGGTGCCGAGGTCGGTCGAGGGGCGCAGCACCTTCTCGGGGCACTGGCTGACGCAGAGCTGGCAGGCGGTGCAGCGGCTCTCGAAGTTCTTCTGGCTGACGGCACCGAAAGGTCGTAGCGGCACATTGCGCTTGGGCACCGACTTGTCCAACAGGGCGGCCAGTCCGCCGTCGACCTTCTGTTCCTGGGCATGGAGGGCGGTGGCGGTACCGATGGCAAGGGTGGTGGCGACGAATGTGCGGCGCGAGGCGTCGATTTCCTTCGATGCACTCGACTTATTGGGCTTGGCAGCGATACTGATGGCATCGAACTTGCACTTGGAGAGGCAGTTCCAGCAGTCGACACAACGCGAGTCATCCACTTGGCAGCCGCCGTCAATGTCGATGCACATGCACTTGCAGCCCTGCTCACACTGGTGGCAACCGACACACTTGGAGGCGTCGATGCGGATGCCGAAGATGCGATGCTTGCCGACAAGGCCCAGTAAGGTGCCGACAGGGCATACGGTGTTGCACCATATACGCCCCATGGTGAAGCCGAGCAGGCCGATGACCACCAGGGTGATGATGGCCACCCACTGGATGGCGCCGCTGCCGTGAATGTTGGTAACCATGCGGGCATAGGCGCTATAGGGGGCTATGAGTGCCGCCATGCTACCCATCCCCGCCAGCATGGCCACCACAAAGAGCGCCAGCACGGTATAGCGGAGCCAGTTGGCAGGCTTGCGATAACGGAAGGGGCGCTTCTTGCCGAAAATCATCTTGTGGAACCAGGTGAGGATGTCCTGGAAGATGCCCATCGGGCAGAGCAGCGAGCAGTAGAGGCGACCGATGAGGACGGTCGTCAGCAGGATGGCCACCACCACGACGAAATTCAGCGCCAGGATGGCGGGCAGGAGCTGCATCTTGGGCAGCCAGCCCAGCCAGTGGCGGAGCATGCCCGTGCCGTCCAGCAGCAGGGCGGTGATGCCAAGAAGCACCAGCGCGGCAAGGGCCATTCGGATGTACTTGAGTGATTTATACATGGTTCAGGATTAATTTTTCTTCAACATGGCATAAACCGCCAGGCCGGCCACAGACTTGATGCCAGTCTTGCGGGTGATACTCTTGCGGTGGGTATTGACAGTATTGACGGCAATATTGAGGCGAGCGGCCACCTCCTTGCTGCTGAGGCCCTGGGCCACCAAGTCCAGCACCTCCTGCTCGCGGTCGGAGAGGGAGTGGTCTTCAGGCGGAAGGAGGAGCATCTCCTCTATCTCGGCGTGCTTCTCCAGGTCGCGGCTGAGCTGCATAATGTCGAACACGAGTTCCATCATCTCCTCGTTGAGACGCTCACCGGGGATGTACTTGTAGATGATTTGGGTGAGGTCGGAGAGCTTGTCCTTGATGTTGTCGTGGCTTTTGATGTAGTGGTCGCTGACCGCTTTGCTGAGGGGTTCGCCGTCGTGCATGGCTTCGAGCATGCCGGAGAGGTTGCGTTCCTCGCGGCGCACGTGGTCGCGCACCTCGCGGCAGTAGTCGGAGAAGTACTTCTTCAGTATGGTGGCCGACTGCTCGCCGGCCGAGTCGGCGATGTGGTCGAGGTGGCGCTGCATGTGGGGCAGGCGTTCGTTGATATAGTAGCGGTGTGAGGCCTGGAGGTGCTCCACCACGAGACGGTTGTCAATCTTGGCGATCTCCTCGTCGTCGGGGCGGAAGTCGTCGAAGGTGTAGATGTTGCAGACGGTGAGGAAAAAGAAGTCGTTTACGCCGAATTCGCGGCAGACCTCCTTGATGGTCTTCTCGCCAAAGCCCAGGTGGATGCCGAAGCGGGGCAGCATGAGAATGAGGTCGTAGTTGGAGGCAATCATGTCGGCCATCTTCATGCGGCCGGTGAATATGGAGCGTTTGCTCATGACGGGTAGGGGTTCTCTAGGTACTCTCTAGGTACTCTCTTAATGAATACATAAACTCTGGTGCGATATGGGACGAAATGGGTTCACAGAGGTTCACTCGTCTTGGACAAGGCGGATGGAATAGCCGTGTGCGCGGTTGTGTCCGTAGACGGTGCCGATGCCGGCCTCGTGGAAGGCGATGTTCCAGGCGCCAAGGTTGTCGTAGGGCGAGGAGGACCAGTAGTAGCCCGCCAAGCCCTGTCCGCTGACCTGCCCGTCGCGCTCGTTGCCTGCGGCGGGGAGGAAGATGGCGCCGGCGGTCTCCATGAGGGTCCACTGGTCGAAGGTGAAGCTGTTGGTAACGAAGTCGGTGGCGCCGGAGAGGAAGGCCACGCCGGCCGGGGTCTGCCACCCGTCGGGTAGGAGAACCAGTCCCTGGATGTCCCCGATGGTGGCCAGGCCGCGTTTCTTGGGCGCGGCGGTGCGGAAGTCGAGCAGATAGCGCCACTCGTCGGCCGTTAGTGCGCGCCACTGGCCGTAGCTCCACTCCTCCGGTTGCCATACAAACAAGTCCACCCAGCCCGGCTCGGGATCCGCCAGGGGGTTGGTGAGGTGGTCGTACTGCGCGCCGGCCATGCGCCAACGGTCGGTGTCGGGGTGGTGCTGCAGGTTGCCTTTCGCGAAGCGGACGCGCTTGGTGGAACTCACGGTGAAGTACTCCTTCGTGGTGGGCAGGGGGACGACATCCTGCTCGCACGAGGCCAGTACCACGGCGGCAAGCAGGAGGATGAAAGTGCATTTTTTCATTGTAACAAGCTGTATATAAACATTTTTAACTTCAACCACACACCTCACTCACAACGGCAAAATTACAAAAAAAATGGAAATCGGAGGCCGAAAAGTGAAAAAAAATGTACATTTGCAACATGAAAAGGAAATGTTTCTGGCTGCTGGCAGCCACCCTATTGTACTATGATACACATTGTTACGCCCAGCAATTCCCGTGGCGGGACACCACGCTGGCGCTGGAAAGCCGCGTGGAGTGGCTCATCGAGCGTCTCACGCTGGACGAGAAGCTCTCGCTGATGGTGCACCAAAACCCCGCCATCGAGCGTGTGGGACTGCCGGCCTACAGCTGGTGGAACGAGGCGCTGCACGGCGTGGGGCGCGCCGGGGAGGCCACCGTCTACCCCATGCCGATAGCCCTGGCGGCCACCTTCGACCCCGCACGGGTGCAGGGGGTGTTCAGCCACGTGGCCGGGGAGGCGCTGCGCAAGCACCGCGAGGCGGCGGACACGGGCTACCGCGGTGATTACGCGGGACTCACCTTCTTCACCCCCAACATCAACCTCTTCCGCGACCCGCGCTGGGGGCGCGGCATGGAGACCTACGGCGAAGACCCCTACCTCACAGCCATGATGGGGCTGGCCTGCGTCAAAGGTTTACAAGGGGGCAACACCGCGGCTTGCCTCAAGCACTATGCCGTACACAGCGGCCCCGAAGGCACACGGCACGAGTTCGACAGCCGCGTCTCCGACCGCGACCTGCGCACCACCTACCTGCCCGCATTCGAGTATATCATCAAGAACAGCGACGTGGCGCAGGTGATGTGCGGCTATAACCGCCTCAACGGCGAACCCTGCTGCACCAACAGGGAACTGTTTGATATCCTGAGGAACGAGTGGGGTTTTGACGGCGTATTGGTTACCGACTGCTGGGCGCTGAACGACGCCTACGAGCTGGACACCGTCATCCCGCGCCACCGCACCCACGCCACCGCCGCCGCGGCCTATGGCGACGCCTTCGGGCGCGAGGTGGACCTCGAGTGCGGCAGCGGCCTGCCCGCCCTCCGCGCGGCCGTGGAGCAGGGCCTCGTGTCCGTGAGCAAAATCGACGAGCACCTGCGCCGCCTCCTCCGCGTGCGCCTGGCAATAACTAGTTTATCTAGTTCTACTAGTCCAACTAGTTTAACTAGTCTAACTAGTCCAACTAGTCCAACCAGCCCCACCGACATCGCCGCCCAAAGCATGGTGCTGCTCAAAAACAACGGCGTCCTGCCGCTCAAAGAAAACGAGAACCTACGCCTCGAAGGGCCCAATATCTGGGACAGCCTCATGCCACTGGGCAACTACAACGGCACCCCCAAGCACACCGTCACCCTGGGCGAGGCGCTGGGGCGCTACCAGGCCCTGAGTGCCGGCGACGGAAAGACCCTCGTCTACGCCGGCGGCCTCAACCCCCAACTCGAAGGCGAGGAACTGCAAGTGGAGAAAGAAGGCTTCTTTAAGGGCGACCGCACCCTCATCGAGCTGCCCAAGGAGCAGGTGGAGGAAATCAAAGCCTTCAAGACCCGGGGCTACCGCGTGGTGCTGGTGCTCTGCACCGGCTCGGCCATCGCCCTGGACAACGTCATCGGCGACTGCGACGCCGTCCTCGTGGCTTGGTACGGCGGACAGAACATGGGTACCGCCGTCAAAGAGTTGCTTTTCGGCGAGCGAGACGACTTCGGCCGCCTGCCCGTAACCTTCTACCACGCCACCTCCGACCTGCCACCCTTCGACGACTACAACATGCAGGGGCGCACCTACCGCCACGCCGACCCCGAGCGAGTGGCATTCCCCTTCGGCTTCGGCTACAGCTACAGCTTCTTCAGCCTCAAGGAGCCGTGGGCCGACGAGGCCAACTTCACCGTCGGCGGCACCGCCAGCCTCTGCAACACCGACGCCCTCCGGGCGAAAGAGCACCGCACCGTGGTGCAGGTCTACCTCAAGAACGAGAACGACGAGGAGGATCCCATCAAACAGTTGGTCGGCCTCGCCCCTATCACCTACCTCCCGGGCGCCCCCACACTGCAACCCTTCACCCTCCAGCTCGACCCCTGGTGGTTCCGCCAGTACAACCCCGCCACCGGCCTCCTCGAGGAGCCACGCGACGGAACCCGGTTCACCCTCCAGATAGGCTTCAGCAGCGACGACCGCGACCTGACAGATTTACCTTTCACATACCACAACAGAAAATGAAAAAGACACTTTGGGCGGCAGCCATCTTTACACTTGCAACCTTCAACTTTCAACCTGCTCATGCCCAGCACGACAGCATTCCCGAGACAGACCCCTTGATTGTCAACCGCATCGACGAGTGGCAGGATCTCAAGTTCGGCTTCATGATGCACTGGGGCATCTACGCCCAGTGGGGCTGCGTGGAGAGCTGGAACCTCTGCAACGAACCGTGGCTCAACCGCGACGGAGCACCCTACGAGGACTACAAACGCGCCTACTGGGCATTAAACAAAACATTCAACCCCAAGCACTTCGACCCGCAGGGATGGGCGGCGGCGGCCAAGAAGGCCGGCATGCGGTACGTCGTCTTCACCACCAAGCATCACGACGGCTTCTGCATGTTCGATACCCGTGAGACCGACTACAGCAGCACCGGCCCCGACTGCCCGGCGCAGCAGGACTTCACGCGCGGCGTGGTCGACGCCTTCCGACAGAGCGACATGTGGATCGGACTCTACTTCAGCAAGCCCGACTGGCACTGCGACGACTACTGGGCACACGAGTGGGCCACGCCCGACCGCAACGTCAACTACTCCATCGCCGACCACCCCGACCGCTGGCAGCGTTTCTGCGATTACACCTACAATCAGTTATACGAACTGACGCATAACTATGGCAAGATAGATATCCTGTGGCTCGACGGCGGCTGGATACGTCCGGCATGGAGCGTCAACGACGAGACTCGTCCTTGGCTCGGTTGCAGCGGACAAGTGCAGGAACTCGACATGCACCATGTGAACGAAGTGACTCGCGTATCGAGTAACCCCCAGATGATTATCGTCGACCGCAGCGTGGGCGGCCGCTACGAGAACTACCGCACCCCGGAGAAGCAGGTGCCTGACTCGCTTCTCCCCTACCCCTGGGAGACCTGCATGACGATGGGCGACAGCTGGAGCTACTCGCCGAGGGACCAGTACAAGAGCACCCGCGAACTGATACACATGCTGTGCGACGTCGTCGCCAAGGGCGGCAACCTGCTGCTCAACGTGGGTCCCGATGCCGACGGCAACCTGCCCGCCGAGGCACTGCGCCGCATGGAGGAGATAGGCCGGTGGCTGGACAAGAACGGACACGCCATCTACAGCACCCGCCCCCTCCCACCCTACTGCGACGGCAACCGCCGCTACACCCAGAGCAAAGACGGCAAGCACCGCTACGAGATAACACTCACCGACGAGTACCCCTACGCCACAGTGAAGAAACTGAAATAATTGGTATGCAGACCAAAAAAGAGAAATACGAGACCTTGCTGCCACAAGTAAGGTCGCTCTGCGAGGGCGAGACGGACATGATAGCCAAGATGGCCAACGTCTGCGCACTACTACACGCGGAGTTCAGCTTTTGGTGGACGGGATTCTATAGAGTGGAGAGTGGAGAGTTGGTGCTAGGTCCCTTCCAAGGCCCGCTGGCCTGCACACGCATCCCCTATGGCTGCGGCGTATGCGGCACGGCGTGGAAAGAGCGGCGCACCGTCGTGGTGCCCGACGTGGAGCAGTTCCCCGGCCACATAGCCTGCAGCAGCGAGAGCCGCAGCGAGATAGTGGTGCCGGTGTTCGAGGGCGACGAAGTGGGGTGCTCTAGGGGAACGGTAGGGGAATACTTCGACTCTGGTCGCTTATGGCAGCCTATGGTCCCTTACCCTGCCAAATCCATCCAAATCCGTCCAAATCCCTCCAAAACCGCCCCTCCAAAAACAAGTACAGGGCCGCGGGGAACCCGCGGATCCCAAACCTAACCCTTAACAATCACCACCACCTTCCTGGCTGGCAGCGTACCCACATTGACCAAATAGACCCCACTGCGCAGGCCGCTCGTGCCGACGCGGCGCCCAGTGATGTCATACACGCGAACCTCCATGCCCTCGGCAAAACCCGATACGTGAATGCTTCCGTCAACACTCCATACCTGCAGGCCGTCCCTTCCGTCCACATCGCCGATGCCTTCCATGCAGTCCTCCTGGATGTTGGTGAACTCATTCCACCCTGCTGCGGCGCGGTAGGTGTCCGCCGCATCGCAGGGCACATAGACGGGGATTTCTTGGCCAATGAGATAAAAAACCCCTACTCCCAATGCCGGCGGCACAGCGGCCTTGCAATGCAATTCTGCCAAGTTATCACACCAAGCAAACGCCATACTCCCTATGGAATCCACGGCACCGCCGATGGTTACCGATGTCAGGCTGCGGCAATTTTCGAATGCTTCTTCCCCGATGGTAGTTACCGAGTTTGGAATCGTTACAGACGACAAACCGCTGCAATCATTGAATGCAGCTTCTCCGATGGTAGTTACCGTGTTGGGAATAACAGTATTCTTGCAGCCAGCAATAAGCCTGTTTGTGGCAGTCTCGATGATGGCATTGCAACTATTACGGCTGTCATACACCGCATTCCCAGCCTCTACCTGTATTGATGCCAGACCGCTGCATTTACCGAATGCGAGTTGACCGATAAAGGTTGTAGAACTGGGAATAGTTAATGACGTCAGGCCGTCGCAATAAGCGAACGCAAGGTCTCCAATGTTGTGCACCGAGTTCCCAATGGTAACCGACGTCAGACCTCTGCAAAAAGCAAACGCATAATGCCCTATCACGGCTACCGAGTTAGGAATGGTTACCGATGTCAAGCCGCTACAATCACAGAACGCTTCATACTCAATGGCGATAACTGAATTGGGAATGGTTATTGACATCAAGCCGCTGCAACCAGAGAATGCTGTTTCCCCGATGGTAGTTACCGTGTTGGGAATAACAGTATTCTTGCAGCCAGCAATAAGCCTGTCTGTGGCAGTCTCGATGATGGCGTTGCAACCGTTGCGACTGTCATACACCGTATTCCCTGCCTCCACCACAATTGAAGCCAGGTCTCTGCAACCTCTGAATGAGTTGTCGATAGAAGTTACCGAGCTGGGGATGGTTATTGACGTCAGGCCGTCGCAACCGTTGAATGAGTTGTCGATAGAAGTTACCGAGCTGGGGATAACAGTATTCTTGCAGCCAGCAATAAGCCTGTTTGTAGCAGTCTCGATGATGGCGTTGCAACCGTTGCGACTGTCATACACCGTATTCCCTGCCTCCACCACAATTGAAGCCAAGTCTCTGCAACCTCTGAATGAGTTGTCGATAGAAGTTACCGAGCTGGGGATGGTTATTGACGTCAGGCCGTCGCAATAAGCGAACGCCTCATACTCAATGGAGATAACCGAATTGGGGATAGCTATTAATGTCAGGCTGATGCAACCACAGAACGCTCGTCTTCCAATAATGGCAATAGTGTTGGGAATCATCGTATTTTTGCAACCTGCAATAAGCGTGTTGGTGGATGTTTCAATGATGGCGTTGCAACCATTGCGGCTGTCATACACCGTATTCCCTGACTCCACATGTATTGACGTCAGGCTATCGCAACCAAAGAATACCTCATTCCCGATGGTGGTTATCGAGCTGGGGATGGTTACTGATGTCAGACCACGGCATTCCCAAAAGGCTGCATCCATGATGCTGGTTACAGCATAAGTGGTGCCGCTAAAAGTTACGCTAGCAGGGATGGCAAGTGCCCCCTCACCATCGCAGAACAAAACCTGAACCTCATCGTTGCCGATAATGTAATAGTAGAGAGTCTGGCCTGTGGGGGCAATGGCGGAGAAGTCGGGATATTGAGCCAAAGTGCGCAGGGGCAGGGCGGCCAGCAGGAGAGCGAAAAAGAGTAGTCTTCTTTTCATGATGTTGGGTATTTAAGTTTGTTGCCGCCCAGAGTTCTCAAATAGCAGCGGTGTCCTTTAAAAAGAAAGAAAGCATAGAACTCTTGTTGCCTGTTTCCTCCTTCTGAGGCATCGCCAAACACCTTATCACAGCAGAAACAGTTTTACCTTTATCCTATGCCATTGTAAACGAATACAAAAAGCAGAAAAAGGCATCGGTTTCATGTCCTGTGATTAATATTGGCGATATTTTCAGAAGGGACACCAAACAAATGCTTTCAATAAACATTGGCAAACCATTTCTCTTGCAGTTTGCGGGTGCAAAAATACAAACTTTTTCCGAACTGGCAAAAAATAATTTTCCCCGACTGGCGGAAGTGCTGTCGGGGAATGAGTTATATAGGGTGATGATAGTCAGTCGATATATCCGGCGCGGAGTTGCTCGATGGGAAATATCATATCCCAGTTAGGTCCCCATACCACATTGCCCCCATCGATGGTGAAAGTGGCGAATTTCTTGGGGTCGAGGTATTTGTTGTATTGCGGATGCGGGTGGCGGCGGATGGGCAGTCTGGCGGTCTTTTGAGGAGGCGGCTAGAAGCGGCAGCCGACGCCCAGGGTAATCTTGTAGGGGTAGACGTAGGTGCCCGGGGTGGTGAGGTTCAGGATGTCGGTGATGCCGAATTTGCTTTCGAGCTGCACCAGCCACCGGTTGCTGAACTCGTAGCCCAGGGCGGCGGCGAGGCCGGCGTGGATGTCGCTCATGGCGAAGTGGGCCTTGTCAGTTGCGGGATTGGTGTAGATCTGGCGGCGGAAGAGGTTGATGTCCTCGGTGGCGGCGGAGTAGAGGATGAAGTTGACGTAGGGGCCGAAGGAGAGGAGGAAGCCGCCTTTGCGCCAGGGGGCGCGGTAGCGGACGGCGAGGCCGACGTCGGTGCCGAGGGTGAGGAGGTGGCTGTGGTGTCCGGTGTAGCGCAGGAGGGACTGTCCGAGAGCCAGCTGGCCGGTGAACTGGAGGGCCCAGCGGTCGGTGACGTGGTAGTCAAGGAAAAGGCCGAAACTCAGGCCCGTGGAGGGGAGCGAGCTGAGGACGGTGTCGGCGATGAGGGTGTCGCGCAGGAGGGGGTCTACCTTCATGATGTAGGACGAGATGTTGGGGCCGGCGGTGAAACCCCACGAGGCGTACTGGTGGTGGTAATCCTGGGCTTGGAGAATTGAAAGTTGAAAATTGAAAATTGAAAACAAGGCGGCAATCAAAAGTGTCTTTTTCATATTCTATACATTTGTCTTAACTACTAAAGTGCAAACTTGAGATCGAGGCGTATGAACCAGCGGTCCCAGCCCTCAAGCCCCTCCACGTAGGTGATCCTCCGCACGAAGTCGACCCGCAGGAAAGAGAGAATATTCTCCACGCCGACCGAGTACTCCATGTAGGGCATCGTACCGAAGGGGCGCGTATGCTCGGGGAAGCGGTAGAGGCCGGTGGGGTCGTTGGCCGGGTCGTTCTTGGTGGAGAGGCCGCCGTAGAGGATGTTGAAGCCCACCACCTCGCGCAGGCGCAGGCGGTTCACCAGCGGTATATGGTTCAGAATCCACCCTTTGAGGTGGTAGGTGGCGAAGAACGCCACATACTGATCCATGATGAACTCCATGGGTTCCATCGTGTTGAAGGCGTTGGAGGAGAGGAAGAGTCCGGCGTTGCCGCTGGGGATGTAGAGGCGCGGATAGGGCACACGGTTCCACACCACGCCGGCGGCCACCTTGGCGTCAATATGGCCGAAGGCACCCAGCCAGAAACGCTTGTCGGCGGCGAAGTCGGTCGTGTGGTAGAGGTTCTCGCCGTCGAGCAGGGCGGCGGTATGGGCAAGGGAGATGGTGGGCGCGTCGCGGCGCAGGTTGCTCTGCGTCTCGCGGCGGCGCGTGCCGCTGGCCACATTGGGCGAGAAGCTCAACCCCACACGCAACTCGGCCTCGGTGAAGCTCTCGACGGGCTGCAGTGTGCCATCCTCGAGGTAGCGCTCATAGACCAGCAACCCGGCAGGCTCGTAGCGGCGGCCGGCCACCCATGAGTCGAACCGCACATGGCTCTTCCACTCCTTGCGCAGTCGCAGCTGCGCCTGCGACACATACTGCGCCTTGAACTCCTTGTCGCTGGACATCATGATGTTGTCGCGATCGAAGTTGTCGTAGGCCTGGCCGGGGGTCTGCAGGTCGTAGCCCGCCATGAGGCTCACGCTGCTGTAGGGTCCCTCGTGCGAGTGGCGCTCCTTCTCGTCGAAGGTGTAGGTGTAGGTGGCGTTGAACTTCACCTGCCGGTCGCGGAAGCCATAGGCGGCATAGCCCTCCAGGAAGTGCTGCGGATGCAGGCGCGCGGTGATCATGCCGCCCAGGCGCAGGCGCCAGCCCTCGAGGTGGTTGTGGCTCAATATATTGTACACCGGCCCGATGTCGAACCGGCTCTCCTTGCGCTGCCGATGGGTGGGGATGTAGCCGCTGACCATCGTCTCGCCCACGGCCTTGATGGCGCGGAAGGTGGGCAGGCGGCGCAGCTCGATCCACATGCTGTCCAGCACCGACTGCTTGGCGGTGAGCTGCACGGGGCGTCCCTCGTTGAACTCACGCCTGTAGCGTTTCAACTGGCTGCGCGGCACGGTGGCCTCGCTGGAGAAGGCGGAGTAGAGGCTGTCGGGCAGCATCTGCACGGTGTCGCCCACCTGGTAGCCCGTGTACACACGCATTTGGTGGACGTAGATTTCCTGTATCTTCTTGTGGATGGAGAGGCGGCCGTAGGTGTCGCAACGGTAGGGCAGCCAGCGCCCCTCGCCGTCCCTACGGAACGACTGCACTATCGAAAGGTCGCGCACGAAGTTGAGGTTCACATATTTGGACACCGTCATCACGTAGCGTGTCAGCGCAAACGTGCTGTCGGCATCGAGCGAGATGTACATCTGCCCCGTGAAGCCGTAACTCTGCTTGTTGGCGGGTACGAACGACAGCTCCACGCACCGCTGCCCCTCCACCTCCAGGGTGTCGGTGATGTAGTACTTGTAGAACGTCGTCCCAATCAGTCCGTTCAGCGGACTGACGAAATGGTTGAGCATCAGCTCGATGTCGGCATCGTAGATATCCACCGGCATGAACATGGCCGCCAGGTTCTCGTCGATGCCCTCGTCGGAGAGCACCTCGTCCACGCCCTCCATGCGGTGGCCGGTGGTGAGGGTGCGCAGCTGGCGCGGCTTCTGACGGTAACTTTGCTCCTTGAACGACTCGCGCATCGACACCACGAGGATGGGCGTGTCGTCGAACTCCGTGCGGTCGATGTATTTCTCCAGGAAGTTGAGCTTGCGCCAGAGGCGGTTGCCCTCGAAGTCGGGGCGGAAGTCGTCCAGGCTCATCGACATGCGCTCGTACACCTCTCTCCGCCAGCGCGGCAAGGCCTCCGCCCTATTCTGCTCCTTGCGGTCGATGACCTTCCTGACCAGCTCCACGGCGGGGTTGTTCTTGCGCGTGTAGCGCCCCTTGCCCTTCTTGGCGGTAACCGTTACCTCGCCGAGGGTCTTGGACTGGGGCGTGAGCTGCACGGTGGCGCGCTTCTGCACCTTGCCCTTCTCTATGTTCATCGCCAGCGGCTCGTAGCCCATCATGCGGAAGAGGAGACGGGTGTGCCCCTCGCTGTTGGCGACGGCGAACTTGCCGTCCATATCGGTCGTGGTACCCGTCAGCGTACCCTCGAAGACAATCTGCACAAACGGCACCGCCTCGCCCGTAACGGCATCCACCACCTTGCCCTGCAGTCCGGTAGTTCCCTGCTGGGCCCATATCGGGAACTGGAATAGGAGAAATATCAAGAACACTGGTCTGTGTTTCAACATAATGTAAAGTTTGAACAGCGATAGTTTCGGAATAGTACAACGCAATACCGTGCCTTTTATTGCATTGACAGCATTCCCTATGCCACTGTAGATTCAACTACGAAGTGCAACACCATGATGCAAAGATAGCAAAAATTCTTGTTTAGGAGTAGAAAAGTTCAAAAGTTTTCTTGGACGGAGGTTTATGAGTTTGTTGGTGTTCTCGATGGGACCTTTCTCCCAGGAGGAATAAGGGTGGGCGAAGAAGATTTTGGCATGCAGCATTTTTGCGATGTATTTGTGGTCGGCGAACTCGGTTCCGTTGTCTGTTGTGATGGAGAGGACGTGCCTTTCGAAGGGGCGTAGCATCTGGACCACGGGTTTTGCCACGGCCTTCGCATTCTTGCCTTTAGGGGATTTTGCCATAAGCATCTTCTTGGTTATGCGCTCGACGAGGGTGACGATGGCTCCCTTGCCGTCCTTGCCGACGATGGTGTCCATCTCCCAGTCGCCGAAGCGGGCCTTTGCATCCACCACCGCAGGACGCTCGTCGATGCTCACGCGGTCTTTTATCGGTATGCGCGAACTTACTGGTCGCCGCCGGCGCTTGAGGTGGTGGGGAAGATAGGTGTACAGGTTGCCTCCGCGCGGCGTATCACGGTTTGCAGATACTTATAGTGCGCCGCATTGGTAGTTCGTGCGATGCTGATGTTTTCAATTTGTTCTGGAATGTTCATGTTGTTTTTATTGATTAAACTTTTGTGTGAAATATGAATTGTTGTTCTCGTTATTGTGGTGATTCTCGCCTACGGCTGCCTCGCTGACGTTTATCACAAAGTCGGCCAGCTTTTCGTATTGGGCGTAGAGGCTGCTGTAGGCGTTGCCGACATCGTATCCATACTGACCATGCTTGAGGGCTTCGAGGTGCTCGGCACGCAGACGGTCGCGGCAGGCGTTGACTTCGTGTTCTGCGGCATTGGCGGCATCGAGATCGGCGCGGTCGTAGTCAACAAGGTTGGCATCCATCACCAGCAAGGCGTTCTCCACCAGAGCACTCATCTCGGCGAGTTTGGCGTTCTGGCTGTCGCTGAAATGCACAGCATCAGCGTACTTGTTTTTTCGCGTGAGGGCAATCTGAAGGATGCTGTCGCCGATACTTTCCAAATTGTCGCTGATACGCAGCATGGAGCTGATGCGCTCGGAGCCGTGTCCGCTGATGCCGCCTCCGCCGATGGCAACGAGGTATTTAGTCAACTCCATGTCCATGCGGTCGGTCAGCCGCTCGTAGTGTTCAATGTGTGTCACAACGGCATCCATTTCTTTTTGGTTGCGTATCGTCCTAAGTTCGGGCAGCATGGCGTACATGCGCAGCACCTGCTTCGAGAAGAGCATTATCTCGCGTTTGGCACTCTGCAAGTTGAGCTCGGCGGTATTCACAGGACCACCGCTAATGTAAGTAAGGCGGTAGTCGTCCTCCCCAGCCTCCTCTTTCTTCTCCGGTACCATGCGCGTCACAATCCATACTATCTGCGGAATGAACCAAGACTGTACGCTGACGTTCATCACGTTGAACATCGTGTGGAAGAGCGACAAGGCCATCGGAGCGTCATCGGGGAAGACCGCCTGAACCATCGAGAGAATGGGACGGAAAAGAATCAACGTCAGCGTGGCACCGATAACGTTGAACACCAGGTGTGCCCGCGCAGCACGTTTGCCAGCAGTGCCAGCCACCATTGCGGCGATATTGGCCGTCACCGTAGTGCCGATGTTCTCGCCCATCACCAGTGCCACCGCTATATCAAGTCCTATCCAGCCATTGTGGAGCATCAGCAGCGTGATGGCCATCGTGGCAGCCGATGCCTGCACCAAGCAGGTCAGCACTGCACCGATAAACACAAAGAGCAGCACCGACCAGAATCCATAGCCGCTCAGCGAGGCAAGCCCCTGAAGCATCGATGGATACTCGTTCAGGTCGGGCATGGCGGCTTTAAGCAACGACATCCCAACCAGCAACAATGCAAGGCCGATGATGGTTTGACCCACCGAGCGCATCTTGTCTTGATTGGTGAACATAAACACAAGGCTCACAGCGGCGATGATAAGCGGAAGGTTGATGTATCCCGACCCCTCGCCGAGTCCCAGCAGGGTGATAATCCACGCCGTCACGGTGGTGCCGATGTTGGCTCCCATGATGACCGCTACCGCCCCGCTGAGCGACAGCAGCCCTGCGTTGACGAAGCTCACCACCATCACCGTGGTGGCTGACGAGGATTGGATGGCAGTCGTCACGCCCATACCTGTCAGGATACCATTCAGCGGACGACCTGTCATCTTGCCCAGCACGGCACGCATCTTGCTGCCCGCTGCCTTTTGCAGACCTTCGCTCATCAACTTCATGGCGAAGAGGAACACTGCCAGCGCACCGGCGAAATTAATGATAATAATTAGAATGTCTGTCAGTTTCATATTAATTATATTATTTTGAATTGCACAAAAAAAGTGACATGGAATAAATCCACGCCACTTTTGGTGATTGTCAAAAGGGTATAGTTGTTGCCGTCGGCGGGGTCGTTTCGCGGTGAGTATCGTCTCACCTGGCCTCGAAGCAATGCCATCGGGCACTTTCTGTCCCCAAAAGTCTTTATGGTTGTTGATTCGTTCCGGGTTGTCGCAAAAGTCTTGTATCCAAGCTTATGGTCTTCTTTCGAATTGTCATCGTCAAAGTCTAAATCGTCGACCAAGATGGTCACATTAGCAGACATTGCAGCCTGCTTGGTCAAATGTTGTGAGTATGCAAAATCGTCGGCCACAAGGCACACCAACACCATGCCCATCAAAATGAGCATAACGGTCGAGCTATATTTCCTAATCACTTCAAACATTAAGCTACAAATAATACATCTGTATACATATTGCAGCGAAGCATGGTACTACATTCCGCACACGGTGACGTTGCCGTTCCGATAGTCGTCAATAGCTTGCAGTGTTTCGTTGTAGCCCTTACGTTCCTTTGCGCCGTGGGTGAACAGAACGCCAATCAACTGCTTAATGGCACTATTGCGTCCGTCGTATTCAAGAGTTATTGTTGCCATGGTAATTTGTTTTAATTTCTGACAATATAACGACCATATGCCGAAAATATTGCCTTGGGATTGGAATTTAGGCACGATTCGTCAAGCAGACCGCGTACACAAACAACAAATCCATTCTCGCCCCCCATAAACTCTTAACTCTTAGTTCTTAATTCTTACTTCCTCCCGCCCTTGGGTCGCCATGACACCATATCGTCCCATATCGCACCAGAGTTTATGTATTCATTAAGAGAGTATCTAGGGAGTACCTAGGGAACCCTGCCAACTTGAGAGGTACCCCCCCGGCCGTTCCGACCCCTGTTGGAAGCATTTTATGACGAAAAACAGAGCCTTTTATGGCAAAAGAGCGATTTATTTTCTCCACGTCAATAAAAATGTGTACTTTTGCAAAAACGAATCCATTATAAAAATGGCACTGGACACTATTGGAAAATGGCTTACAGAGGCCGTGCTGACGGTCAATGACTGGGTATGGAGTCCTGCGCTGGTGGCACTGTGCCTATTGGCAGGGCTGTACTTCTCGGCGAGAACTCGGTTTGTACAAGTACGCCGTTTCGGAGAAATGGCACGTCTGCTTTTCCGTGGCGACGACAAGAGAAATCGCAAGACGGGGATTTCTTCGTTCCAGGCTTTCGCCATGGCGCTGTCGGGTCGGGTGGGAACAGGCAACATTGTGGGTGTGGCTACCGCCATAGGCTTTGGCGGTCCCGGTGCCATCGTGTGGATGTGGGTGATAGCTTTCTTCGGCGCCGGGAGTGCCTTTGTAGAGGCCACTCTAGCGCAGATATACAAAGAAAGCCACAACGGCCAGTTCCGCGGCGGACCTTCCTATTACATCGAAAACGGGCTTCGCAGCCCATTCTTCGCCTCCCTGTTCGCCGTGTTGGCGGCGGTGGCCTGCGGCATATTCCTGCCTCCCGTGCAGTGCAATGGCATCGCGCTCTCTTGTGCCCGCTCGTTTGGGGTGCCGGAGTGGACTATAGGGTTGCTGGTGGCCGGTCTCATAGCGCTGGTTGTCATCGGCGGCGTGAAGCGCATAGCCAAGGTGGCACAGATCGTGGCACCCGTCATGGCGGTCATCTACATCATCCTCTCATTTGTGGTACTGGCCTTCCATTGGCAGGTTGTTCCCGAAGTGTTCATGCAGATGCTGCGCAGCTCGATAGGTGTGGGCGAGATAGGTGGTGCCTTGATAGGGAGTGCCATCGCTTGGGGTGTGAAGCGGGGAATCTATAGCAACGAGGCCGGACAGGGCACGGGCCCCATTGTGGCTGCCGCCGCCGAGGTGAGCCATCCCGTCAAGCAAGGTCTTGTACAGGCATTCTCCGTCTACATCGACACCCTGCTGGTCTGCAGTGCCACCGCCATGATGATACTTGCCTGCAAGACCTACAACATCATCGACACCGTGCAGCACACTTCCTCCGGAGCCGTGGTTACCTACCTACAGCAAAATCCCCTGGCACCCGATGGCGAGCCGGGCGTGTTCTACACAACCGGCGCCCTAGGTACGGTAGTGGGGCCGCGCATGGGCGACATGGTCATATCCATAGCCCTCTTCTTCTTTGCCTTCACCACTATCATGGCCTACTACTATTATGCCGAGACCAACCTCGTCTACCTCTTCAACCGCTGGCGTCGCCGCCAATACAAAAAACACCCCGAACAACTGGATCAGTTGGAGAAAGCCGACATGCACTTTGGCGACGACCGCAGCGAGAAAGCGGTTGTGTGGCTGCTGCGGACAGGCACCATCAGCGCGGTATTCATCGGGTCGCTTGTGGGAAGCGGGCTGGTGTGGACGTTTGGGGACATTGGTGTCGGCGCCATGGCGTGGATCAACATCGTGTCCATACTGCTGCTATCGCCCAAAGCCTTGCGCGCATTGAAAGACTATGAGCGTCAGCGGAAACTGGGGAAAGCCCCCCGTTTCAACCCCAAGACCCTCGGTATTGAAGGCGCAGACTATTGGGAGAACAACATACCTGTGGAGAACCAATAATGTATATATAATATGTACGAGATTATCAGCAAGCGATTGCTCAACAGCAATGAAATCTACCGTATGGAAATCCACGCCCCGTGGATATCGCTCAGCGGCCAACCGGGCCAGTTCGTCATAGTGATTCCCCACGAGCAGGGAGAACGCATACCGCTCACCATCAGCGACATTGTGTACCAGCGGCAGTCGGTGGTCATCGTCTTCCAGGTGGTGGGCGAGACCACGCGCCAGCTGGCCGCGATGAACGAGGGCGACGACCTCTACACTATCGTGGGCCCCCTGGGCAAGCCCAGCGAACTCATCGGAGAGCACGCCAGTGGCGAGCTGAAACGCCTGCTGTTCGTGGCCGGTGGCGTGGGCATCGCGCCGGTGTTCCCCCAGGTGAAGTGGGCGTTCCGCCAGGGCATCCCCACCGATGTCATCATCGGCGCCCGCTCGAAAGACCTGCTCTTCTATGAGGACGAGCTGCGCGCCGTGTGCCACAACCTGCACATCATGACCGACGACGGCACCTATGGCGAGCAGGGCCTGGTTACGGCCAAAGTGGATCAACTCTGCCAGAGCGGCATAGAGTACAGCCATTGCGTGGCCATCGGTCCGCTGCCGATGATGAAGTTCGTCAGCCTCACCACGAAGAAGTACAACCTGCCGACCATCGTCAGCCTCAACTGCATGATGGTGGACGGCACGGGCATGTGCGGTGCCTGTCGCGTACGCGTAGGCGACGAGGTGAAGTTCTGCTGTGTCGACGGGCCGGAGTTCGACGGACACCTGGTGGACTTCGACGAGGCGGCACGCAAACTGAAAGACCCCGATCAGCGGCGCTACCGCATAGCCACCGCCGAAAGTGGCCACCACTGCAACCTAACCCCCGCCGTGGAGAACGCGGTGGCCGAGGCGAAACAACGGCAGAAGCCTCGGGAGCAGGCCCCCAAGGTGCGCGCATGCAACTTCGATGAGGTCAGCTTCGGCCTCACCGAGAGGCAGGCCTTGCTGGAGGCGAACCGCTGCCTGCAGTGCAAGAAGCCGCGCTGCGTGGAGGCATGCCCCGTGGGCATCAACATCCCGCTGTTCATCCAGAATATCAAAGATGAGAATTTCAACCAAGCCTACGTAACCATCAGCATGGATTCCGCCCTGCCGGCGGTGTGCGGCCGTGTGTGCCCACAGGAGACACAATGCGAAGGCAGCTGCGTGATGGGTGTGAAAGGGGAACCGATAGCCATCGGTGCCCTGGAGCGTTTTGTGGCGGACAACCACCGGGCTCACTCGAAACCCCAGCCCCAGTGCTACCCTGCCGGACAGAAAGTGGCGGTGGTGGGCAGCGGTCCGAGCGGCCTTACCTGCGCGGGCGACCTGGCGAAAAAGGGCTATCAGGTTACGGTATTCGAGGCGTTGCACCACGCCGGCGGCGTATTGGTGTACGGCATTCCCGAGTTCCGCCTGCCGAAACAGCGGGTGGTGGAGCCCGAGATAGACAACCTCCGCCGCCTGGGCGTCGAGATACGCACCAACGTCATCATCGGCAAGAGCATCACGATAGACCAGCTCTTCAAGGACATGGAGTACGATGCCGTCTACATTGCCTCGGGTGCCGGCCTGCCCAAGTTCATGGGCATCCCCGGAGAGACCCTCATCGGCGTCATCAGCGCCAACGAGCTGCTGACCCGGACCAACCTGATGCACGGCTACGACGAGAAGTACGATACCCCCATCTACCTCGGCAAGAAGGTGACAGTGGTGGGTGGCGGCAACGTGGCGATGGATGCCGCGAGGACAGCCTTGCGACTGGGCAGCGAGGTTACGGTGGTGTACCGCCGCGGGCAGGAGGACATGCCGGCCCGAAGGGAGGAGGTGCACCATGCGATGGAGGAGGGTGTGCAGTTCCTGTTCCAGACGGCACCGGTGGAGGTGCTGGGCAACGAGGACGGCACTGTGCGCGCCCTGCGGTGCGTAAAGATGGAGATGGGCGAGCCCGACGCCAAGGGACGCCGCAACTTCCGCCCCATAGAGGGCAGCGAGGTCGACATCGAGGCCGACACCGTCGTCGCCGCCCTCGGCACCAGCCCCAACCCCTTGATACGGACAACCACCCCCGGCCTGGAATGCGAACCCTGGGGCGGCATCAAGACCGACGAGCAGGGGCAGACCAGCCGCCGCTACATATTCGCCGGGGGCGATGCCGTCAGCGGCGCGGCCACCGTGATACTGGCCATGGGCGCAGGCCGCAAGGCCGCCCGCGCCATCATGGAGACGCTGGGCGACTGACAGGCACCCCCTAGGTATTCCCTAGGTACTCTCTTAATGTATTCATAAACTCTGGTGCGGTATGGGACGATATGGATTCATGGCGCACCAGGGTCTTTTTCATGCCTGGCGGGGTAGGGGTTTCTTGATGATCACGGAGAGGAGGATGCTGACCACCAGGATGCCGAGGATGACGGCCAGCGAGACCATCGTGGGGAGGTGCCAGTGGAAGAAAGTGGCGCCGATCATCTTCACTCCGATGAAGCACAGCAGTGCACCGAGGCCGTAGTGCAGCAGCCAGAAGCGGTCGGAGACGTCGCTCAGGAGGAAGAAGAGCGAGCGCAGGCCCATGATGGCGAAGATGTTGGAGGTGTAGACGATGACGGGGTTCGTGGTAACGGAGAAGACGGCGGGGATGGAGTCGACGGCGAAGATGATGTCGGAGAACTCGATGACCAGCAGCACGAGGAACAGCGGGGTCATCTTGCCGGCGTGGAAGAAATCGTGTCCGTGGCTCTCGGTGGTTACGGGGAAGTGCCTGGAGGCGAAGCGGACAACGGGGTGGTTGGCGGTGTCGATCTGCTCGTCGCCCTGGCTCCGGAACATCTTCACGCCGCTGTAAATCAGTATCACACCGAAGACGGCCAACAGCCAGGCAAACTTGGTAACCAGCGCGCCGAGGGCGAAGATGAAGATGAAACGCATCACGATGGCGCCGAAAATGCCCCAAAAGAGCACACGGTGGTAGTACTCCTTCTTGATGCCGAAGGAGACGAAAATCATGATCATGACGAAGATGTTGTCGATGGAGAGGCTCTCCTCAAGGAAATAGCCGGCGAGGAACTCCTGCACCATCTCCTTGCGATAGGCTCCCATGTCGGCCACCGACCCGTCCGGCGGCATCATCCAGTCGCCGAAGAAGTAGATGAGCACCGCGAAACCCATCGCCATGCCGACCCAGAACACCGTCCACCATGCCGCCTCCTTCACCCCCACCACGTGGTCCTTCTTGTGGAACACAAACAAGTCAAGCGACAGCATGACGACTACAAATACCATGAACAAGGTGAAAAACAATCCGTTCATATACAATAATATTATTCGTTTCCAGTTTTTTTGACGATTGCAATAACGAATGCCATGGTAAAATATTGCGAGCTGTTCTCAACTTTTTTCAAGGTCGGCACCTTCACCCTGGGCGGCGGCTACGCCATGATACCGCTGATGCGGCGCGAGGTGGTGGAACGCCGCGGCTGGATAGCGGACTGGGAGTTTCTCGACGCGGTGTCGCTGGCGCAGGCCATGCCGGGCGTCTTCGCCGTGAACATGGCCACCCTGGTGGGGCACCGCCTGCGGGGCGTGGGCGGGTGCGTGGTGGCCATCCTGGGCAACGTACTGATGCCCATAGCCATCATACTGCTCATCGCCACCGTGTTCCGCCACTACAAGGACATCCCCGCCGTGGAACACATCTTCATGGGGCTGCGGCCAGCGGTGGTGGCACTGATCGCGGCACCGGTGTTCACCCTGGCACGGTCGGCAGGCATCACCTGGCGCACCTGCTGGATACCCCTCCTGGCGGCAGCGCTGATCTGGCTGCTCGGAGTGAGCCCCATACTGGTCGTCCTCGCCGCCATCGCCGCCGGCTGGATTTACTCCAAAACCCTGAACCCCGGCCCCCGAACCCCGAACGACGACGAGAAATGATATTCCTCCAACTCTTCCTCACTTTCCTGCTCATCGGCATCTTCACCTTCGGCGGCGGCTACTCGATGGTGGCGCTGATTCAGGACGAGGTGGTGCAGCACCGCGGCTGGATGACCTTGCAGGAGTTCACCGACGTGCTGGCCATCAGCCAGATGACCCCCGGCCCCATCGGCATCAACACCGCCACCTATGCCGGCTACACCGCCGTGGCCAACGCCGGCTACCCTGTGTGGGCGGCCGTAGGCGGATCGCTGCTGGCCTCGCTGGCGGTGGTGATACTGCCCGTGGCGGCGATGCTGGCGGTGTGCCGCTACCTGCAACGGCACATCCATAACCCGCGCATACAACTCATCCTCAAGGTGCTGCGAATGGCAGTGGTGGGACTCATCGCCGCCGCCGCCCTGCAGTTGCTCACCGCCGAGAGCTTCGGCCCGACGGGTTGGAACCTGCGATTCGTGGCCTCGACGGCCATCTTCGCTGCCGTATTCCTCGCCTCCTGGCGCTATAAAATCAGTCCCATACTGCTCATCCTCCTCTCCGGTGCCGCCGGATGGCTTATCTATATGTAATCACAACAATATGATTTACATATAATTACAAATTATCATAGGCACTGTTGATAAAATAATGCCGTGCATATTGTTTTTTTTTGTTATTTTTGCACTTTGGAAATTATAATAACATAACAAATAACAGTATCTAATGAGCAACAAGAAGTACACGCTGGTCATCAACCCTGGTGCCACATCGACCAAAGCCGCCATCTACGAGGGCGAGAACGAAGTTTTCACCGAGAACCTCTCCCACCCCATCGAGGAAATCCAACAGTTCCACGAGGTGGCCGACCAGTTCGACTACCGCAAGACCGCCATACTCGACATGGTGAAACGCCACGGCGTGAGCACCGACGAGATAGCCGTCGTCATGGGCCGCGGCGGCCTCACCCGTCCCTGCGAGAGCGGCTGCTACAAGGTGAACGACCTGATGAAAGAGGAATGCCACGCCGGCATCCAGGGCAAGCATGCCTGCAACCTGGGCGCGCTGATCAGCGACGCCATCGCCCGTGAAATCGGCATCGAGGCCGCCTACATCGCCGACCCCGGCATCGTGGACGAGCGCCCCGAGTACGCCAAAATCAGCGGCCACCCCGTGTTCGACCTCGACCCCAGCCGCGAGGGCGTCATCTGGCACTGCCTCAACCAGAAAATGACCGCCAAGCTCTACGCCCGCGAGCTCGGCAAGAAATACGAGGACCTCAACCTCATCATCGCCCACATGGGCGGCGGCGTGAGCGTGGGCGTGCACAAGCACGGCCGCTGCGTGGAGGTGAACCGTGCCCTCTGCGGCCTCGGCGCCTTCTCGCCCACCCGCTGTGGAAGCATCAACGCCAGCAAGCTTATCGAGGTGGCCTGCAGCGGCCAGTACGACGAGTCGAAGCTGAAGAAACTGGTTACCGCCGAAGGCGGCTTCGTGGCCTACCTGGGCACCAACGACGCCTACGAGGTGGAGAAGCGCGCCCTGGCCGGCGACGAGAAGTGCCAGCTCCTGGTCGAAGCCTTCACCTACCAGGTCGCCATGGAAATCAGCCGCCTGGCCGCCGTGGTGAACGGCAAGGTGGACGCCATCCTGCTCACCGGCGGCATCGCCTACAGCAAGCCCTGGATGGCCATGATCGAGGAGCGCATCTCCTGGATCGCCCCCGTCAAGGTCTACAAAGGAGAGAACGAGATGCTCGCCCTCGCCATCTGCGGCAAGGAAGTGCTCGACGGCGTGGAAGTGAAAGAGTATAAATAAAACATACATCAGCATGAAGAGAACCGTATTACTGCTGGCAGCCTGCGCCGTTGTGGCCAGTGCCTGCGCCCAGCAGCCCGAAGTGAAAATCAAACGCGGCAAGGCCACCATGCCCGAAGCCTATTACAACGAACTGAAGGCCAAGGCCGAAGCCTACGACCGCGCCACGGCAGCCCCGGAGTCGTTCAACGACTCGGCCTCCTACGCCATCGGCCGCGACATCTTCAAGCAGTGGGACGCCCAGCAACTGGGCATCAACGCCCGCCAGGCCGGCCTGGCCATGTTGGAATGTTCGCAGGCACAAAGCCGCCTCGACGACAAGACCGCCGAGCCGTTGCTGCGCCGCTTCCAGCAGGAATTCGAACTCCGTGGCAATGCCGCCGCCAGGGAAAACATCGCCAAGGGAGAGAAATACATGCAGGAAATCAGCCGCAACAAGTCGGTCTACACCACCCAGAGCGGCCTCAAGTACCGCCGCATAAAGGAAGGCAACGGCAAACGCCCCACGGTTACCGACCGCGTCAAAGTACACTACACCGGCAAGCTCATCGACGGCAAGACCTTCGACAGCAGCGTGGAACGCGGCACTCCGCTCACCTTCCCGCTCAACCAGGTCATCCCCGGCTGGACCGAAGGACTGCAACTGATGGACGAAGGTTCGAAGTACATGCTCTATGTACCCTACAACCTCGGCTACGGCACCCACGACATGGGCAACATCCCTGCCGGTTCGACCCTCATCTTCGAAGTGGAACTGCTAGAAATCAACCCCAAGGAATAGTGAACAGTTACGGAGAAAGATTCAGAGTTACCACCTACGGCGAGTCCCACGGGCTCGCCGTAGGTGCTGTTATCGACGGCTGCCCGGCAGGCGTGAGGCTCGACCAGGAGGCCATCCGCCGCGACCTGGCCCGGCGCCGCGACGGCGCCCCCCGGCAGGAGGAAGACGAGGTGGAATGGCTCTCCGGTCTCATGGACGGCCTAACGCTCGGCACCCCTCTGGCTTTCTGCATCAGGAACAAGGATGCCCGCCCCGGGGATTATGAGTGCCTGCGCAACGCTTTCCGTCCGGGACATGCCGACTACACCTACCACCGGAAGTACGGCCTGCGCGACCACCGCGGCGGCGGCCGCGCCTCGGCCCGCGAGACGGCGGCCCGAGTGGTGGCCGGTGCCATAGCCAGGCAACTGCTGCCCGGCATCGGCATCCGCGCCAAGGTGGCACAGCTGGGACCCGAACGCGAGAGCGACACCCGGGGTGGCATCGTGCAGTGCCACATCACCGGCCTGCCCGCCGGCGTGGGCGAACCGCTCTTCGGCAAACTCAACGCCCAACTGGCCGCCGCCATGATGAGCATCCCCTCGGCCATAGGCTTCGAGATGGGCGCCGGTTTCGCGGCGGCAATGATGACGGGCAGCGAATACATCGATCGCTGGAACGCCGACGGCACCACCCGCACCAACCACTGCGGAGGCATACAGGGCGGCATCAGCAACGGCATGCCGGTGGAGTTCCGCGTGGCCTTCCACCCCGTGGCCACCCTCCCCCACCCCGTCGAATGCCTCACCACCGACGGCACACTGAAAGAGATCGCCGTCGGCGGCCGCCACGACGACTGCCACGTGCTGCGCGCCCCCGTCATCGTGGAGGCCATGGCGGCACTGACCATTTTGAACTTTGAATTTTGAATGCTGAATTTATGAAAAAGATTGTTCCGACCATTATGCTTGCCCTGCTGGCCGTGGCTTGCCGGCAAGACGGGTTCACCATCAGCGGCACCCTCGAAGGAGGTGCCGGCAAAACCCTGTGGCTCGAGGAGATAGCCCCCGAAGGACCGATGTTTATCGACTCTATCCCCATGGACAGCCAGGGGCGGTTCAAGTATCGCTACAACCCGCCCTATCGCAGCCTCTACAACCTGCACACCTCGGAGAGCCACTACATCGTAACCCTGCCCGACAAGGGCGAACACATCGAGGTTACCGGCCGGTGGGACAACATCTCGATGACCTACAGCCTCAAGGGGTCGCCCGAAAGCCTGCTGCTATGGCAGCTGCAGCAGTACACCAACGACGGAAAGCTTGTGCTGCAGGCACTGGTGGACACCACCGAGCACTATGCGCGTATGCTGGCCGAAGGGCTTGTGCCCGACATCGTGGTGAGCAGCAAGAAGCACGAGACCGACTCCATCTACCGCGCCACCTTCGTCGAGCAACAAGACTATGTCTGTCGCTTCATCGAGGAGAACCAGGGGTCGCTGGCCACGCTGATAGCACTCTACAAACCGTTCAACAACCGCGCACTCATCGACCCGCGCGACCCCAACAGCATCGAATACTACGACCTGGTACTGGAGGGGCTGCAGCAGCAACTGCCCGACAATCCCCACACCCTGCGCTTCAAGAACACCACCGAACGCCACCGAAGCGCACTGGCGAGGATGGAGGAGTAAAAGGGCCGGCTTGCGTTGCAAGCCGGCCCCAATCGTTTATAGGGTAGTTTCTACTCCGCCCAGACGGCCTGCAGGTTGCGGTCGCCGTAGGCGTCGTCGATCTTGCTGATGGTGGGCCAGTACTTCTCGACGTGCGGGAGCGGGAAGGCAGCCTTCTGGCGGCTGTAGGGCAGTGTCCACTCGTCGGCACAGACCACCTGCATGGTGTGGGGTGCGTTGCAGATGGGGTTGTTCTTCTCGTCGGAGCGGCCTGTCATGACGTCCTCAATCTCGGCGCGGATGGCAATCATGGCGTCGCAGAAGCGGTCGAGCTCAGAGAGAGGTTCGCTCTCGGTGGGCTCCACCATGAGGGTGTTGTGGACGGGGAAGGCGACGGTGGGGGCGTGGAAGCCGTAGTCCATGAGGCGCTTGGCGACGTCGCCCACGCTCACCTTGAGGCTGAACTGGCTGAAGTCGACAATCATCTCGTGGCCACACATGCCCTGGCGACCGGTGTAGAGAATCTTGTAGTGCTTCTCGAGGCGGGCGCGGAGGTAGTTGGCGTTGAGGATGGCGTGGCGGGTGGCCTCGGTGAGGCCGTCGCCGCCCAGCATGAGGAGGTAGCCGTAGGTGATGGGCAGGAGGTAGGCGCTGCCGTAGGGGGCTGCGGCCATGGTGTTGCCCTTGCTGCCACCGACGGGGACGACCGGGTGCGAGGGCAGGTAGTCGACCAGTTTCTGGCTGACGCAGATGGGACCCACACCGGGACCGCCGCCGCCGTGGGGCATGGCGAAGGTCTTGTGGAGGTTGAGGTGGCAGACGTCGGCACCCATGTGGCCCGGGCTAGTAAGACCCACCTGGGCGTTCATGTTGGCACCGTCCATGTAGACCAACGCGCCGGCATCGTGGATAATCTTGATGATGTCGAGAACACCTTCCTCGAAGGCGCCGTGGGTCGAGGGGTAGGTAATCATAAGGCAGGAAAGGGTATCCTTGTACTGCTCGGCCTTGGCGCGGAGGTCGTCGATGTCCACCTCGCCCTCGGCGTTGCACTTGACCACCACCACCACCATGCCGGCCTTGGCGGCCGAGGCGGGGTTGGTGCCGTGGGCCGAGGCAGGAATAAGACAGACGTTGCGCTGGGGATGGCCGTTGGCGATGTGGTAGTTGCGGATGACGGTGAGGCCGCTGTACTCGCCAAAGGAACCCGAGTTGGGCTGCAGCGAGCAGCCGGCAAAGCCGGTAATGACAGCGAGGCGGCGCTCGATGTCGTGAATCATCTCGGTATAGCCCTCGGCCTGGTCGGCGGGCACAAAGGGGTGCATGCCGGCGAACTGGCTCCACGAGAGGGGCATCATCTCGGCGGCGGCGTTGAGCTTCATGGTGCAGGAGCCCAGCGGAATCATGGCGCGGTTGAGCGAGAGATCCTTCTCCTCGAGGCGCTTGATGTAGCGCATCATGGAGGTCTCGTCGTGGTACTGGTTGAAGACCTTCTGGGTGAGGTAAGGCGAGGTACGCTGGAGGTCGGCGGGGATGGCATCGAGGGCACTCTGGCAACAGTTGCCGCCACACTGGAGGGGCTGGGCGGTCTTGCCGGCGGCCTCGGCGAGGGTGGACAGGATGGCCTCGATATCGGCGCGCGAGGTGGTCTCGTCGATGGAGATGCCGATGCACTCGGGGCAGATGTAGCGGAAATTGATACCGTTGCGCTCGGCCACCTGGCGCACCTTCTCGGTGGGCACGGGGCACTGCAGGGCCAGCGTGTCGAAGAAGGCACGGTTGTGCTGCTTGTAGCCATACTGTTCGACCTCGGTAGCCAGTTTGTGGCTGAGGGCGTTGATGTGAGCAGCAATCTGGCGGATGCCTTCGGGGCCGTGCCACACGGCATAGAAGCCGCTCATGTTGGCCACCAGCGCCGAGGCGGTGCAGATGTTGGAGGTGGCCTTGTCGCGCTTGATATGCTGTTCGCGCATGCCGAGGGCCATGCGGAGGGCGGGGTTGCCCTTGGCGTCGACACTCCAACCGATGATGCGACCGGGGAAGGCGCGCTTGAAGGCATCGGTGAAAGCAAAGAAGCCTGCGGCGGGACCGCCGAAGCCCATCGGGATGCCGAAACGCTGGGCGGAACCGAAGGCGCAGTCGGCACCCATCTCGCCCGGGGTCTTCATCAGCGCCAGAGCCATGAGGTCGGTGGCCATGCCGACAAAGATGCCCTGCTCGTGGCACTTGGCCACAAAGGCCGTCCAATCCTGTGCCTCGCCGAACTGGTTGGGATACTGCACGAATGCGGCGAAGTAGCTTCCGTCGAGCTCCGCCTGTGCGGCCTTGCCGGTAACCACCTCGATGCCGCGCGGGGCGGCGTTGGTCTGCATCACGGCCAGGGTCTGGGGCAGGATGCCCTCGTCGACGAACACCCGGCAGACGCCATCCTTCACTGCCTGACGCGAGCGGCTATTGAAGAACATGATCATGGCCTCGCCAGCGGCTGTGGCCTCGTCGAGGAGACTGGCGTTGGAGAGGGGCAGGCCGGTCATGTCGGCCACCATGGTCTGATAGTTCATCAAAGCCTCGAGGCGACCCTGCGAAATCTCGGTCTGGTAGGGGGTGTAGCTGGTGTACCAACCCGGATTTTCGAAGACGTTGCGCATGATGACGGCAGGGGTGATGGTTCCGTAGTAGCCCATGCCGATATAGGTCTTGTAGAGCTTGTTCTTCTTGGCCAGCGAGCGACAGTGGTTGAGGAACTCATACTCGTTCATGCCGGCTTCGAAAGGAAGGGGCTTGGGAGCGCGGATGGCAGCGGGGACGGTCTTGTCAATCAGCTCGTCCATTGAACTGACACCGATGGCCTGCAGCATTTTCTGCACATCGGCCTCGTTGGACACCCCATTATGACGGGGAGTGAAATTATTGGTTATCATTGTACTATGATGTTATTTTTTGATTAAAACGTTGTCGTTGGCTTTGGCATTGTAAAAGAAGCGCGAGCGGACTACACGGTTGTCGGTCTGGATGCGGACATAGTAGGTGCCGGTGCGGAAGCGATCCATAGGGATGTTGCCCCGACGGCCGGAACTGGTGTACAGGCATTCGCCCAGCTGGTCGTAGAGAGCCACGGAGACGACCTTCTCGCGGCGTGGGAAACTCCATTTGATGCGTTTCTTCTGCGAGTCGACACTGACTTCCGGGGTCTTGGTGATGATGCGGGCGGCATCAAAGAAGTCCACCGTATCATGAATGACACGGGTGCCGTTGCGGTAGACGGTATCAACTATGTAGACAGTATCCTTCTGGGTCACGGAGACGGCGCGGCGCATATTGGCGCGGACAGAGAGATTGTCCTTGGCCTCGAAAGTGCGGGGGTTGGAGCGGTTGCCGTCAGACCAGCCGTCGAAAGCATAGCCGTCAGCGCAGAGCGCCATAAGGGTAACGGTCTCGCCATAGTTGAAGGTGCCACCGCCCTTGACGATGCCGGCATCCGGGCTGCTCACCGAGGCATCGACGACCAGGTTGCAGTTGCCGTAAGTGGCGAACGGAGCGTAGACTTTCCAGTCGGTGTGCTTGGTATACATACTCTTGCTGACGCAAGGCACCTTGTAGGGTATGCCCTTACGCACCTCGGCGAAGGAAGTGGAGAACACCTGCGGAGGCGTGGTAGCCTTGACGATGACTTGCTTCAGACCCAGGCAGTGGTAGAATGCACGGTCACCGATCTGCTGCACGGAGGATCCGATGGTTACGCTCGTCAGCGAGTGGCACTGGTGGAAGGCACAGTCGCCGATGGTGGTAACCCGGTCGGGAATGACCATACGACCGGAGAGGGCACTGCAATAGGCGAAGGCATAGGCCCCGACACGCTCAAGCGAGGAAGGAAGTTGGATGGAGTCGACCAGGGCGTCCATGCCGCAGAAGGCATAGTCGGGGATGACCCTCACGCCCTCAAAAATCTTCACCGAGCGCAGGTTGCGGCAGTTTCCAAAGGCGGTGGAACTCATGGAACCGCCCATGGTGGTGCAGTTCTCGGCGCGGAAGAGCACCTCGTTGATGCCGGTGCAGCCATAGAAGGCCGAGTTACCGATGTACCGAATGCTCTCGCCAACCACCACGCTTCCCCTGATGCCGGAGCATCCGTAGAAAGCGTAAGGCTCGATTGTGTGGACGGTGGTGGGGATGGAGATGGTGCGGATGTCGCTGCAACCGGAGAATGCGCGTTCACCGATAGCCACCACCTCGTAACTGACCCCATTGTGCTCCACCACGGACGGTATGGATAGCACACCCGACGGGCGAGGGTTGGATCCGTAGTAGTCGCCACCGGTGGTTACGGGCGGCACCACCTTGACCTGCCGTTTGGCGGCATCGACGATATTGAAATACAGCATATCGCCATAGTTCAGGCGCACGGAGAAATCGTAGGCACTTGCCGTGAGGGACAGCATGACTGCCAAGACAAGCAGGAGGGTGGTTTTGTGATTCTTTCTCATCACCTTGGGATTTTTAGGTTAATGTTCTTACAATTGGGGGCCTGCGGCAACGAGAGCCTTGCCGGCATCGTTGTGGGTGAACTTGACAAAATTCTTCACGAAGCGGTCGGCCAGGTCGCGAGCTTTCTCGTCCCACCGGACGGCATCGGCGTAGGTGTCGCGCGGGTCGAGGATCTTGGGATCCACTCCGGGCAGCGAGGTGGGCACCTCGAAGCCAAAGTAAGGTATCCGCTTGGTCTCGGCCTTGAGGATGGAGCCGTCGAGGATGGCGTCGATTATTCCGCGCGTATCCTTAATAGATATACGCTTGCCGGTGCCATTCCATCCGGTATTGACCAGGTAGGCTTTGGCGCCGCTCTTCTCCATACGCTTCACCAACTCCTCGGCATACTTGGTGGGGTGCAGCTCGAGGAACGCCTGGCCGAAGCAGGCGCTGAAAGTGGGCGTGGGCTCGGTGATGCCGCGCTCGGTACCCGCCAGTTTGGCGGTGAAGCCGCTGAGGAAATAGTACTTGCACTGCTCGGGGGTGAGGATGCTCACCGGGGGCAGCACACCGAAGGCGTCGGCCGAGAGGAAGATGACGTTCTCGGCGGCGGGTGCGGCGGAGACGGGGCGGACTATTTTCTCGATGTGGTCGATGGGATAGCTCACGCGGGTATTCTCGGTTACACTCTTGTCGGCGAAGTCAATCTTGCCGTCGGCAGCCACGGTAACATTCTCCAGCAGGGCGTTGCGGCGGATGGCATTGTAGATGTCGGGCTCGCTCTCCTTGTCGAGGTTGATGACCTTGGCGTAGCAGCCGCCTTCGAAATTGAACACCCCGTCGTCGTCCCAGCCGTGCTCGTCGTCGCCGATGAGGAGGCGCTTGGGGTCAGTGCTGAGGGTGGTCTTGCCCGTGCCGCTGAGGCCGAAGAAGATGGCGGTGTGCCTGCCCTCCATGTCGGTGTTGGCGGAGCAGTGCATCGAGGCGATGCCCTTCAACGGCAGGTAGTAGTTCATCATGCTGAACATACCCTTCTTCATCTCGCCGCCGTACCATGTGTTGAGGATAACCTGCTCGCGGCTGGTTACGTTGAAGGCCACGCAGGTCTCGCTGTTGAGGCCCAGATCCTTGTAGTTGTCCACCTTGGCCTTCGAAGCGTTGTAGATGACAAAGTCGGGGGTAAAGCCTTTCAAATCCTCGGCAGAGGGCTTGATGAACATATTGGTTACGAAGTGGGCCTGCCAGGCCACCTCCATGATGAAGCGCACTGCAATGCGCGTGTCCTTGTTGGCGCCGCAGAAGGCATCGACCACAAAGAGTTCCTTGTTGCAGAGCTCCTTGCGGGCCAGGTCGCGCATCTGGTGCCACACCTCCTCGCTCATGGGGTGGTTGTCGTTCTTGTACTCGTCGGTTGTCCACCACACGGTGTCCCTCGAGTTCTCGTCCATGACGATGTACTTGTCCTTGGGCGAGCGGCCGGTATAGATGCCGGTCATGACGTTGATTGCGTCGAGTTCGGTGAGCTGACCTTTGTCGAATCCCGTCAGGGCGGGATCCATCTCGAACTTGAACAGTTCCTCGTAGGAGGGGTTGTAGTGGATGTCCTTCACGCCGGTGATGCCCAGCGCCTCGAGGTCTTGTCTGATTTTATCGTTCATGACTGTGTGTTTTTATTTTTCACGGGATTCCTTGATAGCGGCCTGGGCAGCGGCAAGGCGCGCCACGGGGACGCGGAAGGGGCTGCAGCTGACGTAGTTGAGGCCGGTCTTGTAGAAGAACTCGGCAGCCGTGGGATCGCCGCCGTGTTCGCCGCAGACACCGCACTTGAGGGCGGCGCGTGTGGCGCGGCCACGCTGGACACCCATCTGCACCAATTCGCCCACGCACTCGCGGTCGAACGAGTTGAACGGGTCGGCGGGGATGATCTTCTCATCAACGTACTTGCTGACGATGGCGTTCACGTCGTCGCGGCTAAAACCGAATGTCATCTGGGTAAGGTCGTTGGTGCCGAAACTGAAGAACTCGGCCACCTCGGCAATCTGACCTGCTGCCAGCGCGGCGCGCGGAATTTCGATCATGGTGCCGAACTTGTAGTCGAATTGCATGCCGTATTTCTCTTCGACCTCCTTCTTCACGCGGTCGGCCACGGCTTTCTGGTGGCGTAGCTCGGCGGCGTTGATGGTGAGCGGAACCATGATCTCAAGCATGGGGTTGAAACCCTCCTTCTTGAGTTCGGCGGTGGCGCTGAAGAGGGCACGGAACTGGGTCTCGGTAATCTCGGGATAGATGATGCCCAGACGCACGCCGCGCAGACCCATCATGGGGTTCACCTCGTGCATGCCCTCGATGCGGGCACGGAGCTTTTCGAACTCGATGCCGCGGGCCTTGGCCACCTCGCGCTGCTTGTCCTCGGTCTGGGGGACGAACTCGTGCAGCGGGGGATCCATCAGGCGGAAGGTGAGGGGCTTGCCATCCATCACCTTCAGCGTACCCTTGGCACTTTCGCGAATATAGGGTTCCAACTCGGCCAAGGCGGCCACACGGGCCTCCAATGTCTCGGCCAGGATCATGTTGCGCAGTTTCTCGAGGGGAATCTCGCTGTTCTCGCCATAGAACATGTGCTCTATGCGGAACAGGCCGATGCCTTCGGCGCCGAAGTCGATGGCCTTCTGGGCATCGGCGGGCGTGTCGGCATTGGTGCGGACTCCCATCTTGCGGTGCTTGTCCACAATCTTCATGAACTCCTGGAAGAGCGGGTTCTCGGTGGCGTCGATCATCTTCACCTCTTCGTTGTAGACATAGCCCTTGGTGCCGTTGAGGGACAGGAGGTCGCCTTCGCGGTAGGTCTTGCCGTCGATGGATACGTTGCCGTGCTCGACATCGATTTTAAGGGCATCGCAGCCCACGATGCAACACTTGCCCCAGCCGCGGGCCACCAGGGCGGCGTGGCTGGTCATGCCTCCGCGGGCGGTCAGGATGCCGTCGGCGGCGCGCATGCCCTCCACATCCTCGGGATTGGTCTCCTCGCGAACGAGGATATTTTTGATGCCTTGGGCGTTGTACTCCTTGGCCTTCTCGCTGGTGAGGGCGATGACACCCACGGCACCGCCGGGGCCGGCGGGCAGACCCTTGGCGATGACGCCGTGCTTCTTCTCGTCGGCAGCGTCGAGGATGGGGTGCAGCAGCTCGTCGAGCTGGGCGGGAGATATGCGCATCACCACCTCACTCTCGTCGATGAGGTTCTCCTTGAGCATATCCATGGCCATGGTGAGGGCGGCGACTCCGGTGCGCTTTCCGACACGGCACTGGAGCATGTAAAGCTTGCCCTCCTGGATAGTGAACTCGATGTCGAGCATATCGTGGAAGTTCTTTTCCAGACGCTCGCGAATATCGCAGAGTTCCTTATAGGTGTCGGGCATGAGCTCCTGCATGGAGTGCAGGTGGCGGTTCTGCTCGTTCTTGGTGTCATCGTTGAGGGGGTTGGGGGTTCGGATACCGGCCACCACGTCCTCGCCCTGGGCGTTGATGAGCCACTCGCCGTAGAACTGGTTGTCGCCGGTGGCGGGGTTACGGGTGAAGGCCACGCCGGTGGCGGAACTGTCACCCATGTTGCCGAACACCATGGCCTGCACGTTGACGGCGGTGCCCCAGTCGTCGGGGATGCCCTCGATGCGGCGGTAGGAGACGGCCTTCTTGCCGTTCCAGCTCTTGAAGACAGCCTTGATGCCGCCCTCCATCTGGGCGCGGGCGTCGTCGGGGAACTCGGTGCCAAGCACCTCTTTGACACGCACCTTGAAGGCATCGGCCAGTTTCTTGAGGTCTTCGGCGGTGAGATCGGTGTCGCTCTTGTAACCCTTGAGGCTCTTGTATTCGTCGAGCATGTCGTCCAGCTGCTTGCGGATGCCCTTGCCGTCGGCGGGCTCGATTCCCTCACTCTTCTCCATCACAACGTCGGCGTACATCATGATGAGGCGACGGTAGGAGTCATATACGAAGCGGGGATTGTTGGTTTTCTTCAGCATGCCGGGGATGGTCTTGCTGCTGAGGCCGATGTTGAGGACGGTGTCCATCATGCCGGGCATGGAGGAGCGGGCTCCGGAACGGCAGGAGACGAGGAGAGGGTTCTCGGCATCGTCGTATTTCATGCCCATGAGGTTCTCGACGTTCTCCATGGCTTTCCACACCTCGTCCATCAGACCGGTGGGGAGGGCGCAGTTATTATCGTAGTAGGCAGTGCAGCACTCGGTGGTGATGGTCATGCCGGCAGGCACCGGAAGACCCAGGTGGCACATCTCGGCCAGGTTGGCTCCCTTGCCGCCCAAAAGGTTCTTCATGTCAGCTTTTCCCTCGGCAGTCTTGCCGCCAAACGTGTAAACGTACTTTGTCATAGAGATTAAATGGTTTATTATTAATTATTTATGCTAATTTCCGTTAAATTTCAGACTGCAAAGATACGAACTTTTATTGACATACGCGCATAATTTAAAAAAAATCGCCCCCCCCAAAAAAAGAACTCCCAGCCTCCAAACAGATTGGGCGCGGCATGCCGCGCCCAATCAACTCCGACTTCCGAGTTCCGCCCTCCGAGCTATTTCTTCACCAGCCGCCGGGTGTGGCCGGCGGCGCGGACGAGGTAGGTGCCGGCGGGCAGGCCGTCGAGCGGCAGGGTGAGCGTGGGCGACGTGGCGCGCCG
>CACZLT010000022.1 GCA_902782185.1 uncultured Bacteroidota bacterium
TCGGTCGAGGGGAGGATATAATATTGGTAGAGGCTGTCGATGGTGCCGCGGTGCACCCAGTAGGGCATGTACTGGCAGTTCTGAATCTTGATTTCTGAATTGCGAGTCTTTTGGAGGTTGAGTTCGATCATGATGCCGCCGTCGGTGTTGACGTCGCGCTGGTTGCTGACCAGGTTGCCCATGGAGTAGACTACGATTTCGGGGTAGCGTGTGTTGTCGGGGATGGCGTCCATAGTGAAATTCTGGACGACATGCGGGTGGCCGCCGATGACGGCGTCGCAGCCGTGCTCGAGCAGCCAGCGGGCGGTCGCCTCCTGCTCGCGGTTGGCCTTGACGGCGTACTCGATGCCCCAGTGGATGAGGGTGATGATGAAGTCGGCTCCCCGCAGGCGGGCCACGGCCAGGTCGCGCGCCATGTCGGCGGTGTCGATGAGGTTGACCACGTTGGGGCTGACGGCGGGGATGCCGTTGGTGCCGTAGGTGTAGGTAGCAAGGCAAGTCGTATGCCGTTGAGGTTCAGCATCATGGGGTGTTCCTGGTCGCGCTGGTTGCGGTCGCGGTAGGTACCCAAGTGGGGGATGCCGAGGGTGTCCAGCACACGCAGGGTGCGCTCCAAGCCAGCCTTGCCACGATCCATGCAGTGGTTGTTGGCGGTGGTCATGATGTCGAAGCCCGCCTCCTTGGCGGCCACGGCCAGCTCGCGCGGCGACGAGAACTGGGGGTAGCCCGTGTAGGGCGGCCCCGCCAGCGTAACCTCCAGATTGACGATGGCCAGGTCAGCACTGCGGATGTAGTCGCGCACGTAGCGGAAACAGGGTTCGTAGTCGTAGCTGCCGTCGGCCTGCAGGGCGGCCTTGTGCTGCGGGGTGTGCCCCATGAGGTCGCCGGCGAAGATGATTTTGAGCTGCTGGGCACTGGCCGGCATTGCCACAACCGCGAGCAGGAGTGTGATATTGAGAAACTTGCGCATATACATACCTTTGAAATCAGGATGCAAAGATACAACTTTTTCCCGAAACCGTCACTGCCCTGCCGCGCCGCTGTGGGCTTGCCATTCCAGGTCGAGTTTACCGATGCGCCAGGTGAGGCCGAAGGTGATGTAGCGCAGGCTGGTGCGGCTCGAACTGTTGGAGGCGTAGGTGGGGGCGGTGACGCTCTCGCTGTAGCGGTTGTTGTCGAGCAGGTCGCTGACGCTGGCCCGCAGCGAGAGGCGGCCGTCGAGCAGTGTGGCCGAGGCTCCGAGTCCGATGCTGACGGCTCGCTCCTGCTGACGGTAGAGTCCGAGGGTGGGGTTGCCGTAGCTTACGTTGGCGTCGATGTTGACCAGTTTGGCCACCTTGGTCCAGAGCCGGGCGTAGAGGTTCCACGAGGTCTGCTCCTGCATCGGCTCGCCCTCGACGGCATACCCCTGCCGGTAGAGGTTGGCGTTGAGGCTGACGCTGGCCCATGCTGCCGTGCGGTAGGTGATGTTGGCGTCGGCACCGCATTTGTAGGAGGAGGCGATGTTGAAGGGCATGGAGTAGGTAACGACACGTCCGAGGTAGGGGTCGACACCGGGGGTGGAGGCGGTAACGCTCTCGATGCCGCCAACGGTGTGGCTGGCGTATGCCTCAATGCCCATGCTACCCGTCTTTGGGAAATATCGGTTCCAACTGAACGATGCTTTCCCGGTGCGGGAATTGTGCAGGCTGCGGTTGCCGACGGAGTAGCTGTCGTCGCCATAGGTGCGCGAGACAGTGAGGTCGCTGCCCGAGGGGTGCGAGACGGTGTGGCTGGCGTTGAAGCGGAAATAGTGCATCGAAGGGGTGCGGTAGGTAAGGCCCAACGACGGTTTAAGGTCGAGGAAGCGGAAGGTGGTGTCGTCGGGGAACAGACCTTTGTTGTCGATGCCGAGCCGGTTGCAGGTGGCGCGGAGGTCGGCGGTCAGCGTGAGGCGCTCCCACTCATGTCGCCACGAGAGGGTGCCGTAGAGGTGGTTGCTGCGATAGTCGCAGATGTAGTTGCGCAGGGTGTCGGGCAGGGTGTGTCCACCTGTAAGCATGTTGTAATCAAGTATGTTATGTTCCTGGTGGTTGTTGCCGTAGGGGCGGCCGCCGAAGCGGAAGGTGAGTTCGTCGTGGTCACCGAGGGGCAGGTTGTATCGCAGACTGAGGTCTAACGTGTTGTTGCGAGTGCCATTATTCCTAGTGCGATCGTAAGGTTGCAGCAGCAAAGCCGCCGCATTGCCCTCGGCGAGGCTGACGACACGTTGCTGAAGGTTGCCGCTATTGACAAAAGAGTAGTTCCATACGCCGCCGATGGTGATGTTGTGGCCTTTTCGGCCCGGCAGGCGCCGCTTGATATCGAAATTGGTGAAGCCGTTGGCCATGTTCCAGTACGAGAGGCTGCTGTCGGTGTAGCGGTAGTGCGCCGTGTCGGGCCGGTAGTCCCACTGCTCGCGTAGGCTCACTTCGCTATTGTCGTAGTCGCCCTGGAGCATGATCCAGTTGTTGATGTGCAGGTCGGTGGCGGAGTCTATCTTATAGTCGATGTTGAACATCAGGTTGCCGAAGTAGCGTGGCCGCTCCGAACTGGTGCTATAGGTGTGGCGGCTGGTGGTGTCGCTGTTGTCCGTCAGGGTGGCATCGCCGTGGCTGCTGCCCTCGAAGTGGCTGTGGCTTCCGGAAAGGTGAATATTGAACTTCAGGCGGTCGGTGTTGCGCACATAGCTGACCCACGGCGAGAGGTAGGGGCGCGTGTTGCCGCTCAGGCCCAGCAGCCACAGCTCGCTGGTGCGCAGCTTGGCGGAGGTGACGATGTTGATGATATGCTTGCCCTCCTCAACCATGTATCTGGCCGAGGGGTTCTTGATGACCTCGATGCGTGTCAGGGCCTCGGCGGGCATGCTCTCGAAGAAGGCGCGGAGCATCACGCCGCTCATGCCGGTGGGGCGTCCGTTGAGCCACATCTCCACCTGTTCCGAGCCCCGCATGGTGATGTTGCCCTCCTCGTCGACCTGCACCGTAGGGGCGTTGCGGATGGCGTCCCAGGCGGTGAGGTCGCGCACCGTCTCGTCGTTCTCCACGTTGTAGTTCACCACCTCGCCGGTCATGCTGTAGACGGGTTTGGGGGCCGAGACGCTGATTTCCTTCAGTTTGAGCATCTTCAGTTTGGCATCGATGCTGTCGAGGGTGGCTTGGCTGACGCTGTCGGTGGTTTGGGCATACACCAGCAATGGTACCAAGGAGAGAAGCAGGGAGAGTGTCTTTTTCATTGCGTTAATTCGGTAGATGTCATGTGAGAGGCAATCTTGAATGCTTCATCGTCTCTGATGATGAGGAAAGCGAGGACAACCATACGGTCGGAGGGACAATAGATGGCGTAGTAGCCTTTGTCGCCAGGCAAACCATCGGCATTGAAGACGACCAGGTGTTTGCGCTCGCGCCACAGCCGTGCCACGGAGTCGGCCTTGTGCTGCATCTGTTCTATCATACCGTCGGGCATCTGATGTGAGTCTTCGTCGGATGGAGCGATGCGTATCGTGCCATTCATGTGGAGGCGCCTCGCGGTGTAGGGCATATCGTGCAGTTCACGCCGCAGGGTGTTGTAAACAGTCGGGTCGTCGGTCTGCAACAGGGTTACGCACACGCTGTCGCCGCCGTTCAGAGGATATCGCTCCACGCAATAAGCCTGCACTCCCGACCGTGTGGCATAGCGCTTGTAGAGACCTGTTTGGGCACTCGCACAGGCAAGCGACAGAAGTAGCAGGCCGAGTATTAATGTACGTTTCATAAGTTCTTTATTTCTTTGATATGGTTGATATTGTTGTCGATAAGGGTCATCACGTCGGCGGCGTTGCACTGGCTGTTGCAGTAGACGACCGGGGCGGGGGTGGCGGCCTGCGCCTCGTTGCCATGCGGCAACAATACTATGAGCAGTATGGCTGCGGAAGCCACGGCGGCGGAGGGGATTGCGATGCGCCATACAGGACGTTTCGTTTTGTGATGCTCCTGTAGCCGCTTCAAGGCGTTGGCCTCATGTATCTGTTCTATAAATTGGTCGGTATTCATATCTCTTTCATATTACGTAGTTTCTCTTTGATACGCCCGATGCGGGTGGTGACGTTGGTTTGGCTGATGCCCAGCAGGCGTCCCATCTCCTCCGTAGAGAAGCCGTCGAGGTAGAGGTTTATCAACCGTTGGTCGCTGGCGGGGAGCATGGTTACCAGTACCTTGAGGTGTGCCGACTGCTCGCGCAACATGCTTTCTTCCGGCAGGTCGAAAGCATCGAGGGGCACCGTATCCACCTGCCTCCCCCGCTGGCGGCGCCAACTGATGGCGGTATTGAGCGCGATGCGGTAGAGCCAGGTGATGGGCTTGTGCTCCGGACGGTACCTCTTCCACCCCTGCCAAAGATGCAGCAGGATCTCCTGCCGCAAATCTTCGCGATCCTCGGGCAAGGAACAGAAGGAGCGGCACACGCGGTTGATGGCCGCCGAGTGTCGCTCTATCAGTTCTATGAAGGGGTGTTGCTCCATTGCGTCAGTTCTTTTACACCCTTATTAAACGCACGGAGCGACAATTTGTCACACCGCAGCACTAATATTCCACAATCAGCGCACCGCTGACGGCCCAGTGGCTGAACATGCCCTCGACGGGCCTGCCCTGCGGGATGGCGACAGTCATGGTGTGTTCCTTGCCGTCGGCCCAGGGCGAGAGGTCGAAGTAGACGGGCTGCGTGGCCGTGCCGGGGCACCAGCCGCTGCGCGAGAGGTCGCTGCTGGAGAGGCCGTTCCAGAAGTTGCCGCTCACGGGGTTGAGGTCGCGGTAGCAGCCGCAGTCCTGCCGCCAGGGGGTGTGCGTGAAAGCTTCCTTGCCGTCGATGAGGATGGTGTTCTGCTTGGGCACAAACTCGTCGCCCTCGCCCCAGCCGCCGTGGCCGGTGCTGATATAGCGCAGGCGGGCCGACTTGAGGGGCGCGCGCGTGAAAAGCTGGGGCTGGATGCTGAACGTAACGGTCAGCGAATCTGTCCCGAACAACTTGCCGTAGTTCTGTCCCGCCATCTCCAGCACGTTGCAGGTGTTGAAGAGGGGCGTGATGGATTTGTAGTTCTTGACTTCGGGGAATTCCGCCTCTTGGATGGTGTGGTCGTTGGGGTACGACTTGATGTCGAGGGTGATGAGATGGCCGCCGCCGTCGTAGTTGCCTATCCAGGCACCGACGATGCAGTCGCCGCCACGGTACACGTCGGTGATTTCCTGGCGGTAGTAGGTCTTGTCGCGCCAGTCGATGCCGAAGCCAGCCATCCGCTCGTTGAAGTGCCCCACTCCGAAGGGGGTGAAGAAACGCACCCACTCGACGGGTGGCTGGTATGATCGGGTGGCCATCATTCCCTGGTAGCGCTGGCCGTCGCGACCGATGAAGGTGGGCAGAGAGTCGGGGTGCCAATTGACGCCGTCGAAAAAGTTATGGTGCCCGAAGCCATCGGTCGGGATGATGAACACCGAACCTGTGCGATCGTAGGCGTCGCCGTTGCTCTGCTGGTGCAGCTCGACGAAGTGCTGGTAGTGGGATGCCAGCTTGGGCAACGGCACACGTTTGAGGACAAGGGTGCCGCCGGCGTAATGTACGAGGGTGTCGTAGGGCAGGAGCACCGACGAGGGGAAGCGGTCGTGGTTACCCTCGAAATGGGCGTTCTTGGCACCCCAGTGCAACTGCGCGCGGTCGAAGATGCGGGTGGTAACCACCAGCCGCTCCTTCATGATGCGGTCCAGTTCGCGGGGAGATATGCGACGCGAGTTCGGAACTTGGAGTTCGGAACTCGGAGTTGATGTTGCCGAACCTGGATAACTCCAACCTCCGAATTCCACACTCCGCACGCTCTCGGCCTTGGCCAGTTTCAACCGCAACTGCCCGTTACGGTGGAACTCCCGCAGCACACCCTTGTTCAATCCGTAGGAGGGCAGCGGGTTGGCGTTGACCTGCGCCCGCTCGTCCATCTTGAACACCAGCGTGTTGCTGTTGATGGATGTTTTCCACTCCCCACTCTCCACTCTCCACTCTAAATCGCTGCGGCTGAATCCCGTGCGGTAGTAATACACACTGTCGGGGTAGGTGGCCGTTACGGTGACGCTGTCGGCGGCATAGTCCACCGTGGTAACCGTCTGGCAGTAGCCCCGTATCTTCTGCCCCTCGGGTTCGGGGGTGAGGATGGTGATGACGTCGCCCTCGCGCAGGAGGGTGATGACTGTGGTGTCGGTGCGCTCGCCGTAGGTGTACTGGTGGTAGGTGAAGCGGTTGGCGTTCTTGGGAATCTTCACCTGCGCCGCCGACACGGCAGGCAGCATCAGGGACAACAGGCTGAATATGAGTGTGCAATGTTTCATAGTACAATTGAATTGGGACTACAAAGATACGAATAAAAAACCATACAGAAAAACCTGCCATTCTTTTTTGAAAAAATCCGAAAAAAGGGCAAAAACAGCACAGATATGAATACCTGGTTCCCAGTGGTTTATAATCATCCTCTTCTTCCTCTCTTCTTCCTCTCTTCTTCCTCTCTAGGGAGATGGATAGGGACTGCCGAACGGGAACAAAAAGAACCAGGCAACCCACATTGGTGGTTGCCTGGTTTATTCAGATAAAAAATCAATGGCGGTGGCTACTGCCGCGCCCGCAGTTCCAGCATGATGTCGTCGGCCAGGTAGTGGTCGCTCATGTTGTGCAGGTGGTATTGCTGCCGGCTCATGTGCTGGTAGGTGGCGGACTGGTAGAAGATGTCCAGCGCCCGCTGCGGGCTGATGCCAAGCCTCGCGGCCAGCAGCGATATGATGCGGGCGTACTTCATCTGAAGCAGGGTGTCGTTGACCAATGGGTTCATGAGCAGATGTTTCTCGATTCTAGGAAATGAAGACACTGGTCTATCAAGGGTTGTCGCAGGCAGAAAACCGCAAATTCAGTGGCTTTGTCGACCGTTTCCATCGATTCTTGTCTTAGAATCCCGTACCGAACATGTGCCAGTACTGGGCTTCGAGCTGGCTCCAGGCGTGGGCGGAGTTGTCGTAGACGCGGTAGGTGTAGTCGTTCAGCAGGTCGGCCCAGCGGCTCTGGGGGCTGTTCTTGAGGGTGGGTTCGAGAGTGTTGAGGCCGTCGAAGGCTTCTTTCTCGAGGCGCAGCACTTCGTCGAGCATACCTTTCTTGGTGCGTTGCCAGCCGACGGTGGCCAGCTTGTTGGCGCGGCGGAACTGCCAGAGGGCGGCCTGGTCGTCGTATTTCTTCTGGCCGCAGAGGCCGAAGGCGTTGGGCAGGCGTGTGTTGCCGCAGAAGACGGGGATGCGGGGGGACTGGCCGGGGTTGTCGAAAGAGAGCCAGACGACGCCGCCGACGGCGTCGGGCAGCCAGTCGCGCAGCTGCGCCACCCAGCTGTAGGAACACCAGGCCACCGAGACCGTGCGGACGAAGTCGATGGTGCCGGGGGCTATGTGGTTGAGGGTCTTCTGCATGTTGCCGTTCAGCCAGGGGTTGGCCACGGGGCTGACGACGGTGTCCTTGTATTTGGTTCCGTCCTCGCGCTTGCGCTCGACGACCATCTGCACGTTGCGCGTCATGTCCATCTCGGTACCCTCGTAGGTGGAGCGCAGCAGGGCCATCACTTCCTGGGCGGAGACCTTCTTGTCGGGCTTGACGCTGAAGGGCAGTTCCTTGGCATCGCGGCGCAGGCCCAGCGATGGGGCGAGCGAGGAGAGGATGAACCACTCGCGCTCGCGGAAGTTCTTGCCGTTGGCCCACGAGGTGTTGTATACCTTCCAGAAGATGAAGTCGCCACGACCGTCCCACAGTTTGTACTTGCGGGCCACGGCCTCCACGTTGTCGGAGCACATGAAATAGTCGGGATTGTTGCGCTGCAGGCGGCCGATGCGGGGGATGTTGGCGCTAACGGCCACATGGCCGTCGGGCACGCGCTGGGCGGCCCACACGCCGCCGATTTCGTGCTTGCCGCAGCCAAGTATTTCCATCTGCCACACCTCCTTCTTGTCGGCGATGGTGATGCACTCGCCGCCGTCGGCATAGCCGTACTGGCGGATGAGGTCGGCGATGAGACGTATGGCTTGGCGGGCAGAGGTGCAACGCTGCAGGGCCAGGCGCTGTAACTCCTCAATGGTGAACATTGCATCGGGGTTCACCAGCGTGTCGGGACCGCCGAAGGTGGTCTCGCCGATGGCCAGCTGCTTCTCGTTGAGGCAAGGGTAGGCGGTGTTGAGGTAGGCGTAGGTGTGCGCCATCTGCGGGATGGTGCCGACGGTGCGCACACCCGTGGTGTCGGTGCGGAAAGCGGTGTGCATCGTGCCGCGGCGCACGGTGTGGGTCGAGTCGAAGGAATGGTCGGCGGCGGGCTCGACGGAGAGCCACGTACGATAACGGCCGTCGCAGGTGTGCGATGTGATGACGCTACCGTCGGCACTCGCCTGCTTGCCCACCATGATGGAGGTGCAACTCTCTTTCTGATTCATCTGTGCGCCGGCAATCAGCGGCAACACCAAGGCCAAAAGTATAAATATTCGCTTCATTCGATAGGATGTTTTATTCTAAAATCGCGGTGCAAAGATACGAACATTCGGCGACATGGCCAAATATTTTTTGTCAACTTACACGTTGGAAGCTTACAGATGGATTACCATCATAATCGGGTAGTGGTCGGAGATGTAGGGTACGCCGTAGTCGCCGTCGAGGGTGCAGAACGACTCCACCGTTATGTCGCTGACAAAGAAGTGGTCGATCAGGGTGGGCTTGTCTTTGCCGAAGCCCGTGTAGGTGTTTTTGTGGCAGGTGATGGGCGTCAGCTCGCGGGCGGGCTTCAGGCCGACCCTGTAGAAAGCCTGGAATATCGTGTCCTCGATGGTGGTGTTCATGTCGCCGCCAAGGATGATGGGATGGTCGGGGAATTGGCTTTCCCTGATGGCGGCAATAAGTTTTGCTCCCTCGGCGCGGGCAGTCGTCCCCACATGGTCGAGATGCGTGTTGAGATAGACGAACTCTCGGTTACTCTGGCGGTCGCGTAGGTGAAGCGCGGTTACCGTGCGGCGGCAGGCGGCATCCCAGCCCAGCGACGGCACCTCCGGATGCTCGCCGAGCCACCATGTGTCATATCTCAAGTACTCCATCCGTCCGGAATCGTAGTAAATGGCCATAAACTCGCCCGCCTCCTTGCCGTCGTCGCGCCCCACGCCGACACGGCGGTAGCCGGGCAGGCAGCTGTCGAGGTACTGCAGTTGGTCAATCAAAGCCTCCTGCAATCCGATGACGGCGGGCTTCTCTTCCAGTATCATCCGCGCCACGGCGTCGCGGCGGCTGGGCCAACCGTTTTCGCCGTCGATGTTGTTGTAGGAATTGTAGCGGATGTTGAACGAGATGATTTTCAGGTTTTGGGCCTCCACACCTTGTGCAAAGGCAAGGAGGGCGACGAGAAACAGGGCTTTGTGCAGCAGTCGGTTCATATTTCTGATTTTTTCTTTTTTTATGCAGTTGTTACTCATTTTCATTCCCAGGTACCCTCGGCGGCCATGGGCAGCGAGGACTCCTCCCCGGGGGTGTAGCGCACGGGGGTGTGCCGATATAGCGACAGCATATTCTCGTTGAGCAGCACTTCCACTTCGCGCATGGTGTGCTCGAGGCGTTTGGGCGTCAGCTGGCACTCCCAGACGACAATCACATGCCATCCGTTCTCCTGCAGCACACGGTAGTTCTCCTGGTCCCGCTCCTGGTTGCGCCGTATCTTCGCCACCCAGAACTCGCGGTTCGTCGTCGGAATCTTGCAGCACGCAGAATTCATCAAATCACTCCTAATTCTTAATTCATACCTCTTAACTGGTGACTCCGTCACCTCGTGCCCATGCCAAAAACAACCGTTCACAAATATCGCCGTCCGATACGGCCGCATCACAATGTCCGGTTTTCCCGGCACCGACTTCACGTTCAGCCGATACCGGTACCCATGACTCCACAGCCACCGCCGCACCTTCATCTCCGGCTTAGTCCCCTTGCTGTGTATCTGCGACATACAGCGATGCCGCTGCTCCGGTGTCATTCGGTCTGTCATTCAGTTGTTAATTTGTCCAAGGTGGTGTCACAAAAAGCACGTTTTATCGGAAGAGAGACCATCCTGTAGTCGGTAAACAATGATCGAACGATTTTGAGGTCAAATGTAATGCGTAGTTTATCGTCATCCGCACCTTTGGCGTTGGTCGATGTGTGGATGCCCGTTATAAGATATAGGTCACGGATTCCTTTGTCAGGTATGTATGGAGCGAAATAGTCCATGCCGTCCAGTGGAATTGTGGTCGGGAATGTATCACCGGAGTAATAACTTGTGGCAGAGCCAAATTCAAAGTTGTTTCGTTGAGGATTGTCCGGCATGACAATACCAATCAGTACGCGGTTTTTCACCGCAAGGGTGGTGCCCTTTTGAGGGATCACCTGTTCCACCACATCGACAGCCCTCTTGCGAATCAAGTCGGCTATAAAGTCTGTCAGCAGTTGATGTTGCTTTTGGTCGGGGCGCATGGGGAATGCTCCGATGTTCACCTCGTCGATACTGTGGAGGAATCGTGATGCCTCGTCCATCTTGCCGGGGAAGAGTATATAGCCGCCGATGACCTCCTTCTTCAGCCGCTCGTTGTCGTGCTTGGCGTTGAAATAGATGGCGTCGCGGTAGCGGTGCATCTGGTTGATGGCATCGTCGGGAGGCACGTCGTTGGTGCCGTCCTTCTCCAGACGGTACTTGGCATCGAAGAGGTAGGTCAGCTTCATGCCCTGCTCCAGGTCGTCCTTGGTCAGCTGCAGCACAATGTCGGGCTTCTGCGGCACGGTCTTCGACTCCAAGTTGTCGATGCCTTTCACATCGTCCTTTTCACTGTGGCGAGGATTGTATATCAGTTCCGCCAATGTAATGTCGTCTTTCTTGAAGATAATCTTCGAGTGTTCGCCTTTGCCGAGGCTGTAAGTAAAGAGACCGTTGAGTTCCTGCCTGTTGTCCTGCTCTATATCCGCGTGGGTCAGTTCCCTGACCACCTTCTCCACCTGGATGAAACACCATATCTCATACAGCGTGGCGATGTCCTTGGTCTCCATGCGGTAGAGACCGTCGTTGAGGCTGAACGACTTTTGCAAGATGGCAAAGGTGCGGTAAATCTTCGAGTAGTTGATGTCTCGTTGCAAGATAAGCGACTCCTGGCGCAGACCTTCATAGCGACTCACCATGCGGAAGAAAGGATTTCTTGTCAAGTGTGTCAGCTGCTGTGCCGTTTCGCTAATACGTGTCCTCTCCGTCTCTGCTAGTCCACTGTTTTGCTTCAGTATTCTGTCGGCCAACACAGAGTAGCGTTTCTGTATGGTGCCGAGCGCGTGTTTCAGGAATCTGTTCTCGGGGGTGTTGTAGGTGTTCTGCTGCTCCTCCACGCGGTAGAGTCGCATCTCCTCGCTGCGGTGCTCGGCAATCTGCTGCTCCAGCATGGGCGTGAAATGGCGTATCTGGTCGGCACGTTTGTAGTCTTCGATGCTCCTCAACCTGTGGCGCGGCCTGTCGATGATGTTGTGGCAGGCTCTGATAAACTGCTCCTGGTGGCTGAAGAAGATGCTCCACCAGATAAGGTCGAATGTCTCTCCCTCCCCTTCCTGGATATTGTGGTAGGTGCGCCGCAGGTAGTCGAGCGAGAGCATGCGGTACTCCTCCTCGATATCCTTGACGATAATCTTCCAGTCGTTGTGGTAATCCAGCTTGGCCGAGATGACATCGTAGGAGAACACAAACCGTTTCCGTACACCGTCTATAGTGTACAGTATCGGCATGTCGGCACGGCCAATCTCGTTGCCATAGTTCAGAAAACCTGCGAGCAACAGCTTGTCTTTCTTCCAGGAGAACCGTTCGTTGACATCCTTGCGTGGGCTGTCGAAACAAACCTCCGCCACCTTGTCGCTCTTGAAGTCCACCCACACGCTGTAATCCGTCTGCTCGAAAAACACGGCAGGCTCCGTGTCTATATTTGGTATAATCTCCCTCTCCTCGCCGTTCTCGTTCATCAGTACCACCCGCTGCACATTATCACCCCAACGATAAGTGGACGTCAGCTTCTCCCTTCCGAGGTTGCCCACTCCCTTCTGCCACATGGCATCAAACCGTGTGCTTTCAACGGTCAGCGTGAAGTCGGTGTGTTCTATGCGGAGGAGCTCCATGAACAACTACTCTTTAGGAGGAATGGAAGTATATCTCTGGTTACGATTCCTGGGAGAATCGGGAATGGTTTGCCATAGTTTTGTTCCAAGCAGAGGATTTATATAGGTTTTACGAAGCCACCAATGGCTTTTGACTTTCAGAAAAAGAGCGATTTCCTTAATTGTTCGCGGCTCTTTGCAATAGGCTACAATCAGTTTCTCTTGATGCAGTATTCTAATAGATTTTTCTTGTACAGTTTCTTGTACAGTTTCTCGTACAGTTTCTCGTACAGTTTCTTGTACAGAATCGGAATTAATCGCTTGACGTACTGTATTATGAGCATCATCAACGTGTGCAGTTTCTTGTACAGTAACTTCTAAAAAATGTTTATTCGGTTGATACATGGTCCATCGGCCTTTGCCGTAGGGTATCAAAAGCTGTTTTTCGACAAGGTGGTTTAAGATATTGCCCACTTCTATCGGATTCTTTTCCAGCAATGTTTGCATGTCGCTGTTACTCACTTCTTCTTCCAGCAAAGCCGTCGCCATAACCTGCTTCTCTATACTAGACAGATGTTTGTAGGCATTGCCATACAAAGACTTCATCTCCGATGTGATTTCTGGGGGCATTAATGACACCATCCATATTTTCAAATCCACTGTACGCAGGTCAGAAAACTCCTTCAAATCCGGCTTGCGCCATAATTCCTGTCGGCAGGCATCAAGTATTGTCGGGAAACCACTTCCTATGTTTTCTCCATAACCAATCATGCGGAACATATCTTGCAGTCTGGGGTTTCGGGCAGCGGTATGGTTTCCTTCATAAATCTTTTCCACGGGAATACGCAGACTTCCTGGATTTGAGAAGTAAAAGTGGTTGTCGAATTTTTCGACTCTCAAAACACCGGTAATCATGTAGTCGGCATGGATTATCATATTCGTTACAGCCTCACGGATGGCCCTGAATACAGGAGTGTCATTCTCTCTCGCTATGCCGTTCATGACAAATGGGCGTTGAAGGTCTGCCGTCAACTTACCCACAACTTTGTGGAAGAAATTATAAAGGTTGTTCTCCCAGGTTCCATCGTATGTCAACCGATCACTCCATCGTTGACCATCGGCGAGATGAGTCTTGTCAATATAGTCCAACCTGATATTGTCAAAACGCTCTCTGATAGACAAGCCTTTGCCAAACATTAACAATCCAGCTAACGTCAATCCTTCTTGCTTGTGTTTTCGGTCAACGGCGTATCCCCCAAGACTTTTCAAAAATCCCTTGTCGTCAAATCGGTTAAAAGGATGTACTGGATTCTTGACTGCGAATTCGTTGCGGTAAGCTTGCAACGAAGGCATGTCGATATCGTCCATCGTATAGTCTTCTATCAAAAGCCCGTCGCATCCCTGCTCATTTGCATCGCGAACCATGGCCTTCACTTCGCCCTCATTACAATGATAGTCGCCCTCGTATGTCCTCTTGAAAGTTCCTTTGATGGGATTGCCGTTGATATATACGGGCCGTTGGCGATAGTCGGCCGGTGGTATGTCAATTACCACAACATCTTTGCCATCGACATCAACCGTGAACACGTTCTCGTCTTTCAAGATGTTGACGTTTGTCTTGTCACTGTTGATGGTGTTCCAAAAATCGCCGGTTATCTTGGCGGCGTCCGCTACTCCCTTAATGGAAAACCGTTTCCTCAAATCTGGTTCGTTGAGGTCTTCATACACACCTAAAAGGACAATGCCACCATGGGTATTGGCAAATGCAGAGTATGTCTCCCATACGGACTTTGGGACCTCTGAACGACATTCTTTGCATTCCAGATGGATGCTTTCGCCATATAGCAATAGGTCCTTTATATCTCGATTTGTCATCATGCTTTGCTTTTGTAGAATAACGGTATTTGCGAGCGTGGTATTATGTCCAGTAGCTGGTGAAGCTGGTGGATTTCAGCTTGGCGAGCATCTCGTCTATCTTGGTGGCGGTGATGCTGGTGGGCTTGGGGCTGCCGTCTTCCGTGGTGGGGATGAGGTTGACGATATGCTCCTCCACCAGTTTCTTCAACTCTGTCAGGGGCTTCTCGGTGCGGTCGCTGTCGCCTTCGATGCGGGAGAGGATTTTCATGCTGGTCATCTCGTCGAGCGTCTGCCAAAGCTGGCTGTCGGGTGCCAGTTTCTGGCGATTCACGGCGTACATCAGGAACTCGTTCCTGGTGCGGTAGGCAATCTTGAAGGGGGTGCTCTCCAGTGCGGCGTTCACTTTCTCTAGGTAGGCCAGCACCTGGTCGCACAGTTCCTTGTTGTCCTCGTACACGTCGCAGCCCTCGGCGGCATCGCCGATGATGCTATTGCCGATATAGCCTACCTCGTTTCCGGTGCCTTTCTCCAGGCCGCCGTGCAGGTCCACCTCGTTCATCTCAATGGTCATGGCGCGGTCGAGCACCTTGCGGCTGAACGAGAAGGTGGTCTCGTCCATATTCACCGTGCCCACCACGAAGAGGTTCTGCGGGATGGTGAGCGCGGTGCCTTTCAGGCGCTCCTCGTCGCCGAGCAGCTTGCCTATCAGGTCGTGGTATTCCTGTGTATCCTCGGGCTTGATGATGGGGTCGGTGTTGATGGTGCCGTCTGCATTTAATTTTCTGCTCTCGATGACGGAGAGGTATTCCGCGAAGTACTGCTCTACGGGGGCGAGGTTCATCTCGTCGAGGCAGAGGAAGTAAGGCACATCAGGTTCCTTTATAGCTGCTGCCAGGAAGCGCAGGAACGGCCCTGGGATGTATTCTGGCGTGCCGCTGATGCGGGTCACATAGCCCATCAGCTCCGTGGAGTCGTGCCAGTTAGGCTTCACCTGCACCATGCAGAAGTTCCTCGGATTATTATTCCTTATACCTGCGTCTTTGTCTTTCCAGAATTCTTCATCGTCAGGCGTCCAGCAAGCCTTCGCCATCTCCCTCACAATACGGCTCTTGCCCGTTCCCGAGATTCCCGCCAGCAAAATAAACGGCTTCGTCCGCAGGGCGGTGAGATAGATTGTGACGCCAGAATTGACAATAGTGTTTGTTTTTTTTACTCCAATTGTTTTGGCCGAATTAGATAGATTTAATGAGTAGAGAAAATGTAAATATGTATTTATAATTGCCGAATACTGATTGTTGCCTTTTTTGTTATATTCAATGTAAAGAGGCATTTTATTTAGTTCAATGGCAATCTGCTCCAGTTCCTCCACACTATTTATATTGAACAAAGTGAAGCCTTCTTTTTCAGGAAACAATGTTTGTAAACATATATTTATCCTTTTATGGTCCATGTAATTTTGTCGTGTTTTCTTCGACAAATCAGTGCATTTTTCCATAAAAAAACAGAATTGTTCAATTTTGGTCATTGTGTAATTGTATTAGTTCGAAACAATATACATAACTAACAATATTGTATTGTTGTTATGTGTCAATTGTTTTGTCTTCAATATTTATTATTGTAAATAAAGCTTGCTTGTTCTTCAAAAGGAATGAATATATTGGATTAAGTCTTGCCTGTTTTAAACACTTGTCGTATGCTTCAAACAAATCATGTTCAGACTCTTTCAATGTTTTTCCTCTCAAAAAGGAAACAAGCCCACTAGTTGCACAATCCACAAACTCATCTTCATATGCAGGAACAACCCAAGCTTCGTCTTTATACCCGAAATATCCAATTACATAAGACTCTTCAAATTCCTTCCCAATACCGATTGCAGTATAGCATGCAAATGTATAAAACACAGAATTATAAAAATTCTTTACATTATCATCACATTCTATATATGGGATTTTGCCACATTTTAGAGTACTAGGGGTACCATGAGAAAAAGCCGAAAAAACATATTCGTCAGCATTTCCTGTATTTTGATTTATGACGTCTTTACTTAACAGTATAGATGGAAGCGCCATATAATCACGACCATTGCTCACAGACACTTCTCTTATCCTATCATGACATGATTGAAAAAAATGTCCAAGAGAGGAATCTTCATTATCAAATGCGATATATACGGGATTATTCATTTGTGTCTTTTTTCATTAATTCAATAGTCAAATTAACAAGATCCTGAGTAAATGACCTCCCTTGGGGAGAATCGCGCCTCACCTCGTCCAGCATATCATTTAATGAAATTGTCTTCCCTCCCGTTGAAATCACAAACGGCTTATCATGGTTTCCTGGTTGTGCCATTATCCATTTCTCCAATGCATTTGAAAGGCCATATTCAATGTCTGCATCTGCTTGTAAAACAATTTTTACGATTTCATCAAGAGAAGTGACTTTGTCTCGAATCGCATATGATTTTAGATTTATTAACTGAAAGGATTCCGTATTTCTCTCATCCAAAGCAGTCCATATAATAACGGGTATCTGATACGAAAGATCTCTTAAGTCTTTCAATGTGGTATAGCCAGTTTCTCCGCCAGATAACTTTAAATCCAGAATCAGTATGGTTTTTTCTCCAAGATTTTGTTTAATATCAGAGATGGCTTTAGCCGCAATAGAATAGGGAACTACAGTCTCAAAATTTTGCCTTAATTTAATTATAAGAGGATGAGTCTCTTTTATTTCGTCATCAATAACGATAACTTTTGTTTTCGATTTCATAGGATTATTATTGTTTAAAGGGTAATGTAATCAAAAAAGTGGCTCCTGGAGTATATTCTGGTTCAACAACCTTTATTTCTCCTTGTAAAGCTTCTATTCTTTTCCTTACAGTGAAAAGACCAATTCCCGCTCCACCGTCATTTTGTGTTGTGGTTTTGAAAATTTCAAATATTCGCTCTCGGTCGTTTGGAGGTATTCCGCACCCATTATCAGAAAACCGAATTGTCATTTTGTCCTCAGCAACAGTACCCGTGCATTTTATTACTTTGTCAGATGTGTTCTTCAACGCTTTTACGGAGTTCGAAATAAGGTTTTCAAAAATATCCTCAAAAAACTTTTTGTTGTGGGTGATTTGTAACTCTTGTGAATACTCCAGGATAGTATGAATGCCAGCCCTGTCAAAACGATCTTTGTATATTTTTTCAAATAAGTATTTAACCAATGAAAAAACCTCAAATGTTTCAAAATCACTTCCCGAAGTCGCATAGCTAAGCATGAATTTCACACCAATGCTAAGCTTCTCCATCTCATTATAAATTGAGATTGCATAGTCTTTAAATATGTCATCATATTCTGGGTTTGGAAAGTCTGTTTTAAAAAATTCCGCCATTGATTTAATGTTCCCTATTGTCGTTTTTACCATATGGGAAAGTTCGGCGGCATAATCCTGTAAAGACAATAGGCTAAGAAACAAATCCTCCTTTCGTTCAGACTCTTGCTTTAATTGCTCGACATGACGTATTCCTTTGGTAATATCTCGTTGCACAGCTTTTGTTCGCCGGTCTATCTTTTTTAATTGAGTACGAACCTCCGGCGAAACATTGTCATAAATCTCATTAAGAGTGTCTGAAATACGAGAAAGTTGGTTGTTGGCAATTTGGAGCTTGTTAATCGAAGCCTCAGAGTCCTTTTTTTTCCAGTAAGATAAATACCGTTCAATAACCTCTATCTGATCTATGATAAAGGCCTTAAGCTCTCGATATTCTGTACAGTCAATGAAATCTTGGCGGTTTGTTGCGTCTTTTATCTGGGGATTCCCTTCTTTTGTGATATTCAAAAATCCAACAAGGTTATTTGAGCTTATCTTATCAAAGAAACCGGAATAACGCCTTTTGTCGATTCCCAATATATCTCTCTTCTTGTCTGTTTTCTCCTCAGTTTCTGCAAATGGCGTTGTAATAATTCCATCCCTATAAATGATAATGCCTTCAATTCTATTTCCTTTATATGAAGCTTTGTACTTTCGAATGTCAGTTTTGTCAAGATAGTAAAAGTCCATTGAGACGGGTCCAAAACTACATATGGCAGTGTTCCGTGTAGTTACTTGGCCAGATTCAGAATCAAAATATAGTTGCTGTTGTGCCAACTGATCCCCGTCTTTAATGCAATTTAAGATATAGTGATTTTTAGTATCAATTGCAAAATCATTAACAACATCTGTGCTTTGGTATTTGCTAAAGTTGTTGCTGCTAATTACGATATTGAAAGGATATGTTGGTTTGTATATGGGTGAAACTAACTTGGATAATTCAGAGTAAGCTCTGTCAATGTCTGCTTCAGACCAAAGCTGGTCGGCTCTGTTGAAGAAAATCTTTATAGTCGTGCCGTGCTCATTTCGAGAACATGGGGAAATCCAACAATTGTTTTCAACATCAGTAAAGTACGTGGATTTCCGGCCATCAAAAACGTTTTGGGCACTTGAAATTGTTTCATAGCTGCTCCAATCTAGTTCCAATGTAATTTTTCTAGAAGTTCCTTTTTGGGTAGTCTCAATTATGACTTTTGATCCAAGTTTCTCTACAGCAAATCGACCGACCCCTTTTTCGCCAACAACTGTTCTATTATATGGAGCAGGAGAAGTTTTCTCCTTACGTTTACTGTTAGTTCCAACAACCATCCATTTAAATCGAATATCATTCAAAGACATTCCAAGCCCATCATCCTGAATGGTGATAGAACTATCGACTGTAAGAGAGTTTGTGTTGTGGAAAAATAAGGTTGTTGTATTTGCATTTGCATCGTAGCAGTTTTTTACCAACTCGAACAATGCTGTAATTCGATCGGTTATCAATTCTCGTCCCAAAAGACGAAATGTACTAACATCAAAGTTCCATTTTAATTTAAATGGGATTGGCATAATTCTGTATTTTTTGAAATATTGCGTTACCTAACAAAGGGGGAACAGCGTTGCCTATTTGTTGCTGAATATGCATGAGGCTTCCTTTAAATATAAAATTATCTGGGAAACTTTGAAGGCGAGCTGCCTCTCGCACAGAAAGTCCTCTGTCTTGAAATGGGTGAATGAGCATGTTTTTACGATAGTTCGATATTACCACTGATGGTTTATCGGCCTCAAGTCTCTTGTATATTCCGCTGTGACACTGATTCCTATCCTTGTAGTTTTTCATTAATTCTTCTGGAATGGCTTGCCAGTTCTGCCCTTGCTTAATATATTTGTACCTCTCAATAACATAATCGGCATTGCGTGATACATAATTTTGTTTTGCTTTTCGCGATCCATGTCGCATAAGTTTTGCATACTCACTGGCTTCTGATAAAGGTATTCTATAGGGTAGAGTGTCATCATGTTGTCCATTGTCAAGCTCCGGCAAATCACTTATTGCATCATCAACGGTATAAACTTTGGCGATGGGGTCTGGGAACTGGAACAATATACCATTCCGATTACCCACCATAATGAAACGGCTTCTATGCTGAGGAACACCATAGTTTGAAGCTGTAAGTAGCGTATCGTTAACCGTATAGCCTAAGTCCTCAAAACATTTTTTTACTTTGTCTCGTAGATGTCCATTTTCAAACCTTAAGAAACCCTCAACATTCTCAAACAGGAACCATCCTGGTTGTAACACAGACACAAACCTAACAAACTCCTCAAATAAGCTATTGTTGGGGTTCTGCATATTGCGAGTCATCGTGTTAGACAGCGAAAAACCCTGACAAGGCGGACCTCCAAATACAACCAGTTGGTCATCGTTATCTATGTGAGGGATATAAGCAAGAGGATCTACATTATGAATATCATCACAGATTATGGGTGTATTTCTATGGTTGTACCTATATGTTGCCGCTGCGCTTATGTCTTTTTCTACAGCAAATGCAATTTGAATGCCTGCCATCTCAGCACCTAAACTGAGACCGCCCGCACCACAAAATATGTCAACACCGTATAGCATAATCTACATCACTTATTAGAGTTGCGACATTTCAAAATGAACTGTTTTAGCGGCTCCAAGTATTCTGCTTCCAGATTCCAGTGCTGGGTGTTCTCGTAGTTACGGTTTGCTTCTTTTATCAACTCTTTTTGACTCTTCGTTTCTCCCAACAGGGCTTCGAGGTAACCGTATATCTTGGTTTTCTTGGCTGGGGTGGTAAGGGGTGGCGGTGTGCGACCGGGGATGTCTAACTGCACTAATTCTTGCTCGTAATGCTCCCAGCAGTCGAAGATGGGACGGTTGTTGGGGTTGATGATGTTTTCCAACAGGTCTTCCAACGTACCGGCATCGTGATTGTTCGGAAGGAGGAACAATTCAAAATCAACACCATTCTGTTGACCCCAATCCAACACGTCTTTACGGCGTGCTTCAAAATCGGAGTCAGCATCGAGGATGACAAGGTTTACTCCGTCATTGTCTGTGGTGCTACGCATACGACGTAAGGCGGCAATACCCTTGATGTTCGTCCATCCTTCAAGATTGACAATTTTCTCCTCGGGGACTGTAATACCAAAGCAATGCTGTATATACTGCCGGAAAAACACCATGTCGGCAATGCCCTCGACGTACAATGTGAAATATCTATCGCTCATAGGGCAATGCTTCTGATTTCAACATTGTTTTTGCAGGCTTCGGCAAGGCCGTCGTAAGGAAGACGGTAGGCTTGGTGGCCTTTGAGTTTGGTCTGCTCAAGTGTATATAGGGCCATCTCGCTACGGTAGTCGGTATGCTCTTCAAGCATCTCGTTCAGTTTTTGCAGGGTCTCTTTGCTGTGGGTGGTGACAAAGATTTGCTTGTTGGTACTTACCGCCAGTGCAAAGATGGCTTCCCAGAGTTTCTTGTAAGCTGAATAATGGAGACCGTTGTCTATCTCGTCAATGAGGATGATATTAGTTTTGTGGTTGGCTGCAGCCGCAATGATATTCAGATAACGCTTCATGCCGTCGCCGGCCATAGCAAGTGGTATCAGCTCGGACATACCATCCAACCCCAGGAATACATTTCCGTTGATTGTTTCAAGAGCATTGATCCTGTCGTCGAATTTCTTCAGGAGCGTTATGACCTCGTTTTTCTGTTGGAGCTTTGTTATTTCGCCAAGGTCGTTGATGAGGTTGACGGTTGATATGTCGGGAGACAAAAGGACGGTATTGATTTTCTCAAAATAGTCTTCGGGAAGATGCTGCTCGGATACTGCGCCAGTTGAATCCATTACGATAGAGCTCTGATACTTGCTTCCGTTGACAACAAAATCAAGAACCACTGCATTTAGGAAATTCGAGGCCTCGGACGTAAGCATTGTTGCACCTTTGTTCATTCCTCCAGTTTGTTTGTGTCCTAAAGAGAGTCTTAATTCTCGTACATCCCCATCAAACAGTGTGGCGAAAAAGTGTGGGGCATGGAAGAAATCCATATTGTAGAATAGGTATTTTAGCGAATCCACACCTCTGAAAATCTGTCTGCTTCGAAAAGCATTGATATTTTGGGGAAGATATGGATTGTGCATACCTGTTATGAATAGTAAAGCTTCCAAGACTGTGCTTTTACCACAGTTGTTCTGTCCGACAAAGATGTTGACCCGGGCGAAATCTTCCACGGTCAGATGGTCAATACCTCTGAAGTTCGATATTTCTATGTTTTTGGTACCGTCCATTTTGATGGATTATTATATAATATATGCAAATGCAAAAATACAAAATTATTTCAACTTGACAAAATAATTCAAGCCGCCAATCTCTATCTGCTTATGTATCATACTGATGTACAGGTGGGTTTACCTCTCGGGAATATGGATGTATCACATGGGACGAGGAATGCTTCGTTTGGTTTTCTGTCCTGCTGTGGTAGGACTTGGCTGTTCAACATCGTATTCCTCTGCACACTGGCGAGCCTCGTTGTCCAAAGATGTTTGCAGCCATGAAAATTCCTTGCATAAGACTTGCTCCTCTCAATAGCAGAAACGGTTGAGCATTGAGATACAACGCACGGAAGAGGAATGCCACATCTGCCCTCTTGTCCGCATAAAAACCATATCGGTTCATATCGCTTCAGAGTTTATGTATTCATTAAGAGAGTACCTAGAGAGTACCTAGGGAATACCTACCCTACTCCGCCAATCCATCTCCATCCCATCCCAAGAGCCCCTCCCCTCCTAACACAAAAAAGGAGTCCCGTTTGGTTGTCTGACGCTTGACGGCAGACCTGCGACATTAGCCAAGCTTTGTGGGACGGGGCTGGAACAACCTCCATACAATAAAAAAAGGGAACCACTTTCGTGATTCCCTTATAAAGATGGGCGGCGACTTACTTTTCCACAAACAAGTGCAGTATCATCAGCGAGGGCGGGCTTAACTTCTCTGTTCGGAATGGGAAGAGGTGAACACCGTGGCTTAACTTCTCTGTTCGGAATGGGAAGAGGTGAACACCGTCTCTATAACCACCCAAAATAATCTTTGTGGCCGGCTAGTTTCACTAGTATCTCTAGTTTGACTAGTATGATGCCACGATTGACCATTGGCCAAGACATATAAGAGAAAGTTCACACCTCAAGGTGTGCGGGTTCTTGACACAAGGTCAAAATCCCGACGGAAAGTCTTCGGGTAATTAGTACCGCTCGGCTTTGACATCGCTGCCTTTACACCTGCGGCCTATCAAGGTCGTAGTCTCCGACCACCCTCTAA
>CACZLT010000023.1 GCA_902782185.1 uncultured Bacteroidota bacterium
AAAATTCGTATCTTTGCCCATCGGTTTACCTTTTTTTGTTTGGCGACTGCTAAGATAAACCAAAGGGCTGACACCACCAAATGCCAGCCCTGTTTTTTTAAAAACACTTGAGAAGGTTTATCGGACACCAATAATTCCAAATACTATTTGGGTGATTGTCGAAGTTCACACAATCGGAATAAAGCGAAAATGCGCTTTCTTACGGCAAACCTTTCCTTGCGATTTGCAAATGCAAAAATACAAACTTTTTCGGAACTGCCAAAATATTTTTTCCTTATCGCCCCAATTTGTACACAAAAAAAATGCCAACTGCCACAATGAAATTATATCAAGAAACACAGTATTCTTGCACCATGAACAAAACAGGTGTTATTCCATGGTCAAAAATACTATCCAAGGATGCTTTCTATCGCTTACCTGCCCCAGCTGTCGCGGTCTAGCGACCTGTAGGTGATGGCTTCGCGGAGGTGGTCGGGAGTGATATCGGGCGCGGCTTCAAGGTCGGCGATGGTACGGCTGACACGGAGGATGCGGTCGTAGGCACGGGCAGACAGGCCGAGGCGGTTCATGGCCATTTCCATGATGTTGCGGCACTCGTCGGTGAGGACACAGTACTCGCGCGTGAGTTTGCTGCCCATCTGGGCGTTGCAGTGGACTCCGGGATGGGCGGCGAATCGGGTCGTCTGGATGGCACGGGCGGCAACCACACGGCTGCGTATCGCCTCGCTGCTCTCGGCCCGCCCCTCACGGTTCAACTGGCTGACGGGTACTGGCGTTACCTCGATGTGGATGTCGATGCGATCCATCAAGGGGCCGCTGACCTTGTTGAGGTAGCGCTTGACGCTTCCGGCGGGGCATGTGCAATCGATGGTGGGGTGGTTGTAGTAGCCGCAGGGGCAGGGGTTCATGGCAGCGACAAGCATGAACGAGGCGGGATAGTCGATGGTCATCTTGGCACGGCTGATAGTTACGACCCGCTCCTCCATGGGCTGTCGGAGTACCTCCAGCACGGTGCGCTTGAATTCGGGCAACTCGTCCAGGAAGAGTACGCCGTTGTGTGCCAGCGATATTTCGCCGGGTTTGGGATTGGTGCCGCCGCCGACCAAGGCGACATCCGACACGGTGTGGTGGGGTGCACGGAATGGGCGAACGGCTATCAGCGAGCCCTCCTTGCGAATCAAGCCTGCCACGGAGTGTATCTGCGTGGTTTCCAGACTCTCGCTCAACGTCAGCGGCGGCAGGATGCCCGGCATGCGTTTGGCGAGCATGGTCTTTCCACTGCCCGGTGGGCCTATCATGATGGCATTGTGGCCTCCGGCGGCGGCAATTTCCAGACAGCGTTTCACAGTTTCCTGTCCCTTGACATCGGCGAAATCGTACTCGTAGCTGTTCAGCGAGCGGGCGAACTCGGCGCGGGTGTCGACAACAATCTGCTCAAGGGTACCATCGCCGTTGAAGAAATCTATCACCTCCTTGAGGGTATGGGCACTGTAGACCTCCAACTTATTGACAATGGCGGCCTCGCGGGCGTTCTCGGCGGGTACGATGATGCCCTTGCACTGTCGGTTACGCGCCTCGATAGCTATGGGTAGCACTCCCTTGATGGGGCGCAGGCTGCCGTCCAGCCCAAGCTCACCCATGAGGACATACTTGTCCAAGTCGTCGGCCTTCAGCAGCCCGATGGATCCGAGGGTGGCAATGGCGATGGGAAGGTCGTAGGCCGAGCCCTCCTTCTTGAGGTCGGCAGGGGCGAGGTTGACGGTTACACGCTGGCCAGGGATGTTGTATCCCGACTCTTCGAAAGCCGACACGATGCGCTGGGCACTCTCCCGCACGGCGCTGTCGGGCAAGCCCACCATGAAAAAGCCCAAACCCTCGCCAACGGTCGCCTCGATGGTTACCAGCAACGCATTGACACCCACCACTGCACTTCCGTAAGTCTTGACCAGCATAATGTGCGTTTCCTTTCTTCCCGAATCATCTTTTCTCTAACAAAGCACCCGCTCCTCCACCACAGGCCAGTCGACAATCTTCCACAAGGCGGCGAGGTGGTCGGCGCGACGGTTCTGGTAATCAAGATAGTAAGCATGTTCCCACACGTCAAATGTCAGCAGCGGATTGAGTCCCATGGTGACGGGATTTTCGGCGTTCCTCTGTTGGGTGATGACACATCGACCCTCCTTGTCAATGGAGAGCCACACCCAGCCGCTGCCGAAGAGTGTCGCGCCTTTCTGTTCAAATTCTTTCCTGAATGCCTCCACACTGCCGAAGTCGCGCTCCAGCAGGGCTTTCATCTTGTCGCCCATCGGACGTGGCGTGGTGGAGAACTGCTCGAAATACATGGCATGGTTCAGTACTTGGCCGGCGTTGTTGAACATGCCGCCTTCGGCCCTTTTCACCACCTCGACAAGCGAAAGCCCTTCCAAACCACTACCCGGAAGCATCTTGTTGAGGTTATCAACGTATGCTTTCAGGTGCTTTCCGTGGTGGAATCCGAGCGTCTCTTTGCTGATTACATCAGCCAAATTGTCATAGCCCAGCGTGGGCATTGCAAACTGCCCGTCTACAGGTATCATGTCTTTCATAATCTTATCTTTTAATGTTTGTCATTTTGAGTGCAAAGGTACAAACATTTCCCCATTCGGCAAAATTATTTTGCAAGAAAGCGTTCGGATTTCATGTGAAATGCGTATCTTTGCAATTGCATCTGCTTTGGGGGCAAGCGAAACAACTCTCTGAATGCCACTAACCTACAGTAAATGCACCCTTCCTTGCGACACAAAAATAACACATCAAAAACAACATACCATGGCAAATCAAGACGACATCTTCAAGAAAGTAGTGGCTCACGCCAAGGAATATGGTTTCATTTTCCCCAGCTCGGAAATCTATGACGGCCTCGCGGCAGTCTACGACTACGGCCAGCTCGGCGTGGAGCTGAAAAACAATATCAAGCAATACTGGTGGAAGGCCATGGTACAGATGCACGAGAACATCGTGGGACTGGACAGTGCCATCTTCATGCACCCGCGCATCTGGAAGGCCAGCGGCCATGTGGATGCCTTCAACGACCCCCTCATCGACAACAAGGACAGCAAAAAACGCTACCGCGCCGACGTCCTTATCGAGGATCACATAGCCAAAATCGAGGAGAAAATCGAGAAGGAATGTGAGAAAGGCCGCAAGCGTTGGGGCGAAAGTTTCGACGAGGCACAGTTCCGCGCCACCAATGGCCGTGTGCTTGAATACCAGCAGAAAATCAACGACATACGAGACCACTTTGCCACGCTGATGAACGCCAACGACCTCGACGGGCTGAAGCAGATGATTCTCGACCTGGAAATTGTCTGCCCCGTCAGCGGCACCCGCAACTGGACAGACGTGCGACAATTCAACCTAATGTTTGCCACCAAAATGGGAAGTGTCATCGACGACAGCGATACCCTCTACCTGCGCCCCGAGACAGCGCAGGGCATCTTTGTCAACTTCCTTAACGTGCAGAAGACCGGCCGCATGAAAGTGCCTTTCGGCATTGCGCAAATAGGCAAGGCATTCCGCAACGAGATTGTGGCGCGCCAGTTCATTTTCCGCATGCGCGAATTCGAGCAGATGGAGATGCAGTTCTTCGTCCGCCCCGGCACCGAACTGGAGTGGTTCAAGTACTGGAAGGAGGAACGCCTCAAATGGCACCTCGCCCTCGGCATCCCCGAGGAATGCTACCGCTACCACGACCACGAGAAGTTGGCCCACTACGCCAATGCCGCCACCGACATTGAGTTCCGCTTCCCCTTCGGATTCAAGGAGTTGGAGGGCATCCACAGTCGCACCGACTTTGACCTCGGCCGCCACAGCGAGTTCAGCGGAAAGAAACTGCAGTACTTCGACACCGAGCTCAACGAGAGCTACACGCCCTACGTCATCGAGACCTCCATAGGCGTCGACCGTACCTTCCTGGCCGTCTTCAGCCACGCGCTGAAGGAGGAAACCCTTGAGGACGGCTCAGTGCGCACCGTGCTCTCGCTTCCCGCCCGCCTAGCACCCTACAAGGCTGCCGTGCTGCCGCTGGTCAAGAAGGACGGACTGCCCGAGAAAGCACGCGAAATCATGGATGTGCTCAAGCAGGACATGATGGTGCAGTATGACGAGAAGGATGCCATCGGCCGCCGCTACCGCCGTCAGGACGCCATCGGCACCCCGTTCTGCATCACCGTGGACAGCGATACCCTGAACGACAACGCCATTACCGTCCGCCATCGCGACACCATGCAGCAGGAACGCGTCAGCATCGAGAACCTGGCATCCTACTTGAAATGCAGACTCTAGATGGCAACCACGACCTTACATCCCAACACTCTCGCCTTCATGCGTGAGCTGGCGATGAACAACAATCGCGAGTGGTTCAACAACCGCAAGGCGCACTGGATAGAGATACGCACCGCCTTCGAGGAGTTCACCCAGGCTCTGATAGACGAGATGGAAAAATACGACGATACGTTGGTGGGGCTGACGGCCAAGAACTCGGTCTACCGCATCTACCGCGACACGCGCTTCTCGGCCGACAAGACACCCTACAAGACCCATATCGCCTGCTTCCTCAGCAGCTGGGGTCCGAAGAACAGCGGTGTGCCGGGCTACTATTTCCAGTTGGGCTGCGACGAGGCATACGGATTGAAAGGCACCTGCAACCTCGGCGGCGGCATCTTCATGCCCACGTCCGAGGCACTGAATGCCATACGGCAGGAGATATTCTACTGCACCGACGAGTTCCTCGCCATTATGAACGAACCGTCGTACAAGAAGTACTTCGGCACGGAGTTCTTCACCATGAAGAAGCTTCAGCGTGTCCCCAAGGGCTACCCCGCCGACTGGGAGCATGCCGACCTACTGAAATACAAGGACTACTGCACCAGCCATACCATGCCGGACAAATACCTCGAAGGAGGGAAGTTATTCGAAGAGGTGCTGAAGGTATGGCAGGCCAGCGTGCCGCTGAACCGATTTGTACAGCGGGCAATGGAGGAGGTGCGCAACTGACCCCTGCTTCCCACGACCCAATAGCCCCTTTCGCGAGGCGAATTTCTCGCAAAAGGGGCTATTTTTGTACACTTCCAGATAGCTGATTACCAGTACATAAGAGGTATCATCTTCTTCCTCTCTTCTTCAATGGTAAATGACAGAGAGGTGGGGTGCAGAAAGCCCCCTGCCCAGGGGGTGGACAGGGGGCTTAGGTGGAGTGCCGGAGGGTTAGTCGTCGTAGCGACGAAGCTGTCCGCTGTTGTCGAATTCGAGTTCGATGGTGGTGTTGAGCTCGATGTCGTAACCGCGGCGATCCTTGGAGATTTCGACAATGTACTGGCCGGGGTGGCGGGCGTTGACATACTCGAGGATGGCGGCAGGGATGATGGCCACGGGGACGCCGTTGGTGTCGCGATCCTCGACCTCGGTCCAGAGGCCGTCGGAGGTGAAGTCGACATTGGAGCCATCCATGAAGATGACCTCATAGTCGCGGTCGAAGAGTTCGCGGTCCTGGTAGCAGATGGCAATCTGCTTGTCGGCGAAGTGGGTGTTGATGAACGTCTGCGCCTGCTGGGGCATGGCGGTGAATTCGACGACCCGCTTGTCGGGCTTGGAGCATGCGCACGAGGCGAATGCCACGGCAACCACGAGGGCTGCGAAGGTTAACTTTTTCATGGTGTTGAGTTATTAAATGATGGTGCAAAAGTACGTACAATTCACGACAGAGGCCAAATTTTAAATGTTAAACTATGTTAATCGGTGCCATGTAGCCCCATAAAAGCGAAATCCGGGCCACAGGGGACCCGGATTCCTGTACATGAAACACTTTACTTTTACTTGATGTTGGGCTCTTCGAGGCCGAGACCCTTCTTCTTGTCGACAGCCTTGAGGTAGACGCCGATGATGAGGGCGGCCACGCCGAGGGCGGCCAGCATGACGAGGGCCCAGGTGTAGTCGAGCTCGGTGGCGGCGGTACCTTCGGGGTTGGTGCCGTTGAGTACCTTGCCGATGAGGAGCGGGAAGAGCCACAGGCCGATGTTCTGAATCCAGAAGATGAGGGCGTAGGCGGAGCCGATAATCTTCTCGTCGACCAGCTTGGGCACCGAGGGCCACAGATAGGCCACCACGGTGCCGCCGACGGCATTGCCCTTGAACTGCGGGAGGATGAAGGCGAAGGTCAAGTGGCAGAGCACCAGGAGGATGGAACCAATCATGAGCATGGAGGCAGCCTTGCCCTTGTGGTCGACATAGTTGCCCAGGATGGGGGTGATGGCCACGGCCAGCAGGGGGAAGACGGCGAAGATGGTCTCGGCGGTGCCGCGCATGTAGCCCATGTAGCAGTAGACGACGAGCGCCACCACGGCCACAGCCATCAGGCCGTACTTGAGACCCTTGTTGGTCTTGATGAAGTTGCTCGAGAAGGAGCCGGCGGCCACGACGAGCATCAGGATGTACTGCACCCAGGTAACCGACTCACCGCCCCAGAACGTGTTGGGGTCGGCCTCGGTCAGCGTGAGGTTGCACTGCAGCATGTTGACGGCATACTTCTGGAAGGGGAAGATGGCCGAGTAGTAGAGTACGCAGAGCAGGGCGACGAGCCAGAAGCCCAGCGAGGAGAGAATCTTGCCGATGTCGCTGATTTTGAAGGGGTCGTCCTTCTCCTCGGCCTCGCCGGTCTGGGCGTCGAGCTTCTTGTCCATGAAGAAATAGACGACGAACATCATCAGGGCGATGCAAAGCAGCACCACGCCGAAGGCGACCGAGCGGGAGACATTGACCTCGCCGCCGAGCTTGGCGAAGTAGGGGCTGAAAATCATGCAGGTGGCGACGCCGAGGCGGGCCAGGGCCATCTCGGAACCCATGGCCAAGGCGGTCTCGCGGCCCTTGAACCACTTGACGATACCGCGGCTCACCGTGATACCGGCCATCTCGCATCCGCAGCCAAAAATCATGAAGCCGACGGCAGCCAGCTTGGCCGAGGCGGGCATGCCACGGTAGAAGGGCGACACGCCGAGCTCGTCGAAGCCGGGGATGTAGTTGAGGTTGTTGGTGAACCAGGTCTCAAGGCCGCTGCCCTGACGGCATACCACTTGATGAGGCCACCGGCCAGCATCACGGCGCCGGAGAGGACGGCCGTGAAGCGGACGCCCATCTTGTCGAGGATGATGCCGGCGAAGATGAGGAAGAAGACGAAGACGTTGAGGAACGTCTCGGCTCCCTGCATGGTGCCGAAGGCGAGGCTGTCCCAGGCGCGGGTTTCCTGCATGAGGTCCTTGATGGGGGACAGGATGTCCATGAAAATGTAGCTGCAGAACATGGCAAAGGCCAGGAGCAGCAGCGCAATCCAGCGCATGGCGGCGCTGTCGCGCAGGGTTGTGATAGCGGTTTTTGTCATACTATTTTATGTTTATTTAACTTACAAAAGAAAGTGCAAAGATACACAAAAAAACCGACATGGCGGGAATCTTTTTTAAAAAGGCGAAAAAAAGCACGGAAACGACCCTCGAAACGGGCGAAAATTTTTCGCACAAAAACCGAAAAAATGCCCAAAATCACAAGTTTACATTAATCTAATTATCAGCATATTAAATACATCCTCTTCTTCCCCCCTTCTTCTATGGTTAGGGACGGCGGGCAATAAAAGGGTAACTTGGGCGTTGTATATAAAAACATTGGTTGTATTTGAAAATAATATTGTAGGATTATGGCAAAACTAGAGCAGGGCATCCTCGGGCCTTTCCGGGGGAAGGTCGGTACGGTGGTGGGGTATATGTGGCGGGGGAAGCACGTGGTGCGCGGGTACCGCAAGGAAATCAACTATCCGAACACTGCGAACCAGCGGGCGGAGCGCGACTGGTTCGTGTCGATGGTGCGTTTCGCGGCCACGGCGCGGCAGGCTTTGCTGCTGGGAATGAGAGAGAAGGCCGCGCGGTGGCAGATGACCGAAGGGAACGCATTTGTGAAAATGAACAAAAGCGCCTTCAAAAGAAATCAGATAGAAAAAATAGAATCCATAGATTCTATAGACTCTATGGATTCCATGAATTCCATAGATTATCAGAGGATTATCCTCTCCGAGGGTTCCGCCGCACCAGTCCGCTTTTCCACGGCAAACGTGGACGGCAACAGTGTCCTCTCCGTTGATTTCGAGAAGAACGGCGGCATGAGCCGCGCCAGGGGCGGCGACCGCGTCTACCTATACATATATAATACAGCCACCCGCGAGGGCTTCCTCTCCCACCCCGCCGAGCGGCGGAGCGGACGGCTAGCGGTGCAACTCCCCGACGGCTGGACGGAGCGGAACGTCAAGCTGTGGGGCTTCGTGGTGGACAAGGAAGGCCGAGCCAGCGGCTCGGCCTATGTGGAGGTGGAAATCTCCAAAAATTCCTGTGGCACCGGTATCTCCAGCCAGGCTGGCCAGCCGCTAGCGCACCACGACGATGCGGCGGGCGGCGGCGTTGCCGACGCGGACGAGGTAGGCTCCCGAGACGGGTGCCTCAAAGCGCACCGCTCCGAAGGTGTCGCGGCGGGTGGCTAGCAGACGACCCACGGCGTCGTAGACCGCGACGGGCTGGCCGTCGGCGCCCTCGACCACAATCTGCCCGCCTTGCTGATAAATCATGTAGTCGACCGTCTCCACGTCGTCGATGCTGACATAGACTGTGTCGTGGATGTAGACCGTGTCGTGGACGATGCGGTCGATGTAGATTGTGTCCGTCAGCCAGAGGGTGTCGGTGCTATAGACAGTCAACGTGTCGATTTGGTAGACGGTCAGCGTGTCGGTCAGCGTTACCGTATCCGTCTGCACCACAGTGAGGGTGTCGGTGTGGGTGATGTAGGTGGTGTCGTGGACGGGAACGTCAATGTAGATGGTGTCATGGACAAAAATGTCGATGTAGGTAGTGTCATGGACAGGAACGTCAACATACGTGGTGTCATGGACAAAAACGTCTATATAGGTGGTGTCGTGCACGGGAACGTCAATGTAGGTAGTGTCATGGACAGGGACATAAATGCACGTTGTGTCATGGACGAAGTTGTCAACGACAAGGGTGTCTCTTGGTGGGAACGAGAATGTGGCTGAAAGGAGTGTGTCGGAGGCCACAGTGAGGGAAAGCGGGTTGTCTGTACTGCCGGTGTTCCAACTGTCGAAAACAAAGCCGCCCGTGGGGAAAGCGTAGAGGGTGGCGGTGTCGCCGCGGTAGTAGACGCCTGCACCAATGACGGTGCCACGGTCGGGCGAGAGGGCTTGGGTGGAGACGATGAATGTGTCGGGCTCGAAGGCGGCGGTGAGGACGGTGTCCTGCGAGAGTGTGAGGGTGCGGGGATTGACGATGCTGCCGTCGTTCCAAGAAACAAAGCGGTATCGGGAAGCGGGAACAGCCTGTACGGTGGCCTGCCCCGTCTCGCAAGGCGAGGCCATGTACTCGACGGTGCCCTGGCCACTGTTGTCCGAAGAGACATGCATGGAATAGTCGCCGCTGATCATCTGGTAGTTGGTGAAGCTGCTCCAGCCCGGTGCCTGCTGGTAGTCGAGGATGGCTGTGCAGGGGACGTAGAGGGGGATGGAGTATTTGCTGCTGCTGACGAGGTAGGAGGCTGTGGGTGGCACCGTGGCATAAGACCTTATCAAGGAAAGGTTTCCCATGTCCGAGAATGCACCGCTGCCAATGCGCGTAACGGATGCCGGGATAATGATTTCCGAGACGTTGTTGCAGCCATAGAAAGCGTAATCGGGGAGGTGTTTTACATTGTTGCCCAAATGTATTTGAAGAGAGGGGTTGCTGTTCTGGAACGCCGACTCTCGTTTCCACCCTGGAACCGCACTCATTGTCAGGCAACTGTCGGCGTTGAAGTACACATCTGTGAGCGAGGTGCAGTTTTGAATGGCACAATTACCGATGTAGGTTACCGACGGGGGAATGGTAAGCGAGGTCAAAGAAGAGCAGCTGGTAAAGGCTCTTTCTCCAAGATACTGCAAAGTGTTGGGGAGAGAGATACTGGATAGCGACTGGCAGTTTCCGAATGCATTTTCGCCGATAGAGTCAAGCCCTTCGGGAAGAAGCACCTGTTGCAAGTTGGTACATCCGTCAAATACGCTGTTTCCAAGGTACTGTGCAGAAGGAATATTTAAAGATGCCAATGCAGCGCAGTACGCAAAAGCCTGATATTCTATGCGCTCGACAGAACTCCCCATTTGTACACTGGACAGGGAAGTACAACTGCTAAATGCCTCACGACCAATGCTTCGGACACCATTGCCCATAATCACCCCTAAAAGATTCTGGCAAGCGGCAAAGGCACGACGTTCAATATTAGTAACTGAATTAGGAATAATCAAGTTGACAATTCTAGTATCCCTAAAGGCTGCATAAGGGATGTTTTTTACGTTATTTCCAATATTTATAGTAGTAAGATTAGGGCAACTACCAAACCATGAGAGATTCGTAGCGGTAGACGGATTTATGCAGGAATCCGCATTAAAATTAACAGTCGTTAAAGCATTCCAAAATGAGAAACTCCAGACGCATATCTCTTCAATGTGAGCCGGTATGGTGAGTTCTGTAATAAGGGAGTTTCCTGTGAAAGATGAAGCCCCAATATATTTCAGGGAGGAAGGGAATGACAACGCTGGCAGGGAGTTGGAGAAGAATGCACCATGGCCAATGGAATCCAACGAGTTCCCCCAAATGATATGCTTGATATTGCAACCACCAAACGCATAATTGCCGATACTACGCACCGAATTGGGAATCATAACAGTATCAATGGCTGTGCGTCCGACGAATAAATTGGCAGGGATATATTTGACATTGGGTCCAAAGTTCGCCTTGTTGATTGGAGAGTTCCCCCAAACAGTATTGCTGACGGAATAAAGGCTAGCATTGTTTGTGGAAAAACTACCGGGCATGGCGGTGCAGCTGTCGGCGTTGAAGTTGACTGTTCGGAGTTGGCTGCAGTTGGAGAAGGCATAGGTGCCGACGCTGGCAATCTGGCGGGGAAGGGTAAGGGTGGTGAGGTGGTGGTTGCCGTAGAAGGCGTTTTGACCGATGGAGGTTACGCCGTTACCCAAATCAAGACTCTCCATGAGGGTGCAGCCGTAGAAGGCGTAGTCGCCGACGGCGGTTACGGTGGCGGGTATCGTAACGGAGAGGATGCTGTCGCACTGGTAGAAGGTGTTAAAGGTGATAGCGGTTACGGTGTAGGTGGTGCCGCCGTGGGTTACTGTGGAGGGGATGACGATGTGGCCGCGAGGCTTTGTGTAGCCGCTGTAGTAGTTGTTGGACACGAGGTTGGGGTAGGTCAAGCCGACGGTGGTCGGCGAGAGGATTTTGAAGTAGAGAGTCTTGTCGGCTCCCAGCGAGTGTTGGAAGTCGAAGTTTTGTGCATGCACCATGCCGAATAGCATCAACACAGTCCCAAGGGGCAGCATTCGCTTCATCCTGTTTTGCCGGTTATATACCATCGGCCCGTCGGTTTTGAGGTGCCCTGATTCCCGTGGGGCGGGGTGATTCTGTTGTTTGTCTTTTATGGAAACATATATAAAAAGAAGCGCGGGAATCTGTATCATCGCTTATCCCGCCATCGAGGCTCTCGCAATGCCTAGTTACGTAGAATAAGCAATGCCCGAAGCCCACGCTGACGACACACGGCTGAATGCCGCATGCCAATCCAGTGGACGGAGGCTGTTGCATTATCGCGACGTAACTTTGAATTTGCGAGATTCGATGGCCGCAGATAAAACGTTAGCTCAACGTCTTTCCTATTATGTCTCTGTCGCCCACCCACTTACCCGTCACGGGCTCGGGTGGATGACATTGCAAAATTACAATTTTTTTATGATATGACAAATTTATTCCTACACAACCTATGATTTTGTCGTATCTTTGCAGCCGGAAAAAAGAGACAAACCGCATGGAACCAATCTTTTCCACTAACCCTCCACTTCAACCCTCCAGTTGCGGCAGACAGCACCCTGCAGGGAAACCGTCTCTTCTCCATCATAAAGAACCGTTCCCTCCTCCACACTCTCACCATATAGTTTGCGGAAATAGTTAATGCCAGCCGAGAACTGGGTGCTGTAGCGCTGTGCCGACTTGATTTCGTAGGCGCAAAGCCTGTCAAAACCCGACTCCTCTATCAAATCCACCTCTTTCTGGGCATTGTCCCGATAGTAATACAGTTGCGGGGTTTTGCCTTGATTGAAGCGTCGCTTGCAAAACTCCGACACCACCATGTTCTCGAACAACATTCCCCGCAACGGATGCGTGTCCAACTGGTGTGGGCTTTCTATTCCAAGCAGATGGCAGGCAAGCCCGGTCTCGTAAAAATAGAGTTTGTGGGCTTTCACTATACGCTTGCCGACATTGCGGTAATACGGAGGGAGCGTAAAAGTGATATAAGAAGTGTTTAACATTCCCAGCCAATGCTGCACCGTCTTCACATCGATACCCAGTTCATTGCCAACACGTGAGGCGTTGAACTCCGTAGCCACACGGCTGGCCATCAACCGCGCAAACCTGCGGAAAAGGTCCAAGTCCCTGACATTGACCAGCTGCCGCAGGTCTCTCTCCACGTAGGTGCGATAATAGTTGGAATAGACATCGTAGGGAGACCGTCCGTCGCCCCAAACTGCCGGATAGAAACCGTTGAACATCAATTCCGTACTCAACATCCCTGCACCAACCTCGGCCACAGAAAGAGGCAGCAGCGTGAGCAACGCCGCCCTGCCGGCCAGCGACTGGCTAATCTGCTCCATCAACGTGAAATTATTGCTCCCGCTGAGGACAAACCTCCTGGTTTTATTTTCGTCAACAAGCACCTGGATATACGAGAACAGTATGGGTACCTGCTGTGCCTCGTCCAAAATCATACCCGAATCATTCTTTTTTAGAAACCCCATGGGATCTGCAAGCAATTTTTCGCGCACATCCGGATTCTCAAGATTGACATACTGGTGATTCGGGAAGGCCATTTTGCACAAAGTGGTCTTCCCCGACTGACGTGGCCCTGTTAAAATCAATACAGGAAATGTTTCCGCCAACCGTAACGCCTCTTCTTTTAAAATCCTGTTAATCATATATATAAATTCGTTTTATACAGATTTGGAATTAAACTCCAAATCGGCGCAAAATTACACAAAATATTTGATATACAGAAGAAAAAGCTTCTCTCAAAAAGATTTTTCCACATTTGTCTATACACAAAAAAGCCCCGACCAAGGGCGGGGTCTTAGAAAGGAATCTGTGGTTCTAAAGCGTGTCGGTTTGCGGATGTAAAATTACGAACTTTTTCTGACACGGAGAAATATTTTTTCGGAGGGTGGGGATTTTGTCGTATCTTTGCAGCCGGAAAAAAGAGACAAACCGCATGGAATACATCTTCGAAAATCGGGAGCGGGTGCGCGACTACGAGTGCGACCTGCAGGGCATCGTGAACAATGCCAACTACCAGCACTACCTGGAGCATTCGCGGCACCTGTTCATCCTGGAACGCGGGGTGAGCTTCGCCGAGCTGCACGCGGAGGGCATCGACGTGGTGGTGGCGCGGTTCAAGATACAGTACAAAACCCCCTTGCGTCCCAACGACGAGTACATCTGCCGTCTGCGACCCGAGAAGCAGGGTGTGCGCTACGTCTTCCACCAGGCCATCTTCCGCGCCAGCGACAACGCGCTGTGCGCCCGCGCGCGTGTGGACTGCGCGGTAACGATGGATGGCCGGCTTGTGGCCGGCCATCCGAAGATTGACGCGCTGCTGTAGTCTGCGGACACGGCACGCCGTGTCCCTACTCTATATTCAATAGATAGTAGTTCTTTTTGCCTTTCTGGACGAGGATGCAGCCGGAGGCTAGGACGTCGGCGGCAGTGAGGGTGCAGCCCTCCCCTACTTTCTGCTTGTTGACGGAGATGGAGTTCTGCTTCAACTCGCGGCGTATCTCACCCTTGGAGGCGAACATGCCCACCTCGGCGGCCAGGTCGACCAGCGAGGCGCCGGCCTCGATGGCGGCGCGGCTGACCGAGAACTGCGGCACACCCTCGAAGACGCTGTCGAGGGTCTTGCGGTCGAGGCTGTTGAGCTGCTCGGTGGTGGCTTTGCCGAAGAGAAGCTCGGAGGCGGCGATGGCGGTGTTGTAGGCTGTCTCGCCATGGACGCGGATGGTGATGTCCTTGGCCAGGGCACGTTGGAGGATGCGCTGCTCGGGAGCCTCGGTGTGCTGCCGTTCCAGGGCTTCAATCTCCTCTTTGGAGAAGAGGGTAAAGATGCGGATGTAGCGGGCGGTGTCCACGTCGGAGCAGTTGAGCCAGAACTGGTAAAACTTGTAGGGCGAGGTGCGCTCGGCATCGAGCCACACGTTGCCGCCCTCAGTCTTGCCGAACTTGGTGCCGTCGGCCTTGGTGATGAGGGGGCAGGTGAGGGCGTATGCCTCGCCGCCTTCCATGCGGCGGATGAGCTCGGTGCCAGTGGTGATGTTACCCCACTGGTCGGAACCGCCCATCTGCAGGCGGCAGCCCTTGGTGCGATAGAGGGTGAGGAAGTCGTAGCCCTGCAGCAACTGGTAGCTGAACTCGGTGAAGGAGATACCGGTCTCGAGGCGCTTCTTGACGCTGTCCTTGGTCATCATGTAGTTGACGGTGATGTGCTTGCCCACATCGCGGATGAAGTCGAGGAAGAGGTAGTCCTTCATCCAGTCGTAGTTGTTGAGTATTTCGGCACCGTTGACGGGGTTGTCGAAGTCGAGGAAGCGCGAGAGCTGCTGCTTGATGCAGTCGACGTTGTGCTGTATCTCGTCGGGGGTGAGCAGTTTACGCTCGGCGGCCTTGAAGGAGGGGTCGCCAATCATGCCGGTGGCGCCGCCGACGACGGCCAGGGGCTTGTGGCCGGCCATCTGGAGGTGCTTGAGCAGCATGATGGAGACGAGGTGACCGATATGTAGGCTGTCGGCGGTGGGGTCGATGCCGACGTAGGCAGTGGTTACTTCTTTGTTGAGCTGCTCCTCGGTGCCGGGCATGATGTCGTGGATCATGCCGCGCCAACGGAGCTCTTCTACAAGGTTTGTGTTCATGTATATATATTATATTGTATTCATTAATTTAATAAAAGGAGGCACTGCCTGCGGGCGGTACCTCCTTTTCAGTGCTAGTTTACGCCCTGCGTTTAGCGCACCATCATCTTGGTGGCGGCGGTGTGGCCGCCGATGATGACGTTGACCAGATACATACCCTTGGACATGCCCTGGGTCTGGAACGAGTAAAGGTTCTCGCCCTCGGAAGCCTGTCCGAGCTTGCGACTGATGACAAGGCGACCGTTGAGGTCATAGACGCGGAGATGGGCTACGCCGGCCACAGCGGAGTTAACCACGATGTTGGCCTGGTTGAAGACAGGGTTGGGATAGAGGCTGACGCTGTTGAGACCCAGGTTGCGCACCGTGGGGATTCCGACGGGGGTGTAGTCAGCCGAATCGGCAACCTCATTGACGGTATCGGTAACATAGGTCATATCCATGAAGACACCGCGTCCGAAAGTGCCGAAATAGATGGCACGGGGCCATTTGGTCTTGGCGAAAACATTGCTGTTGGGCGTGATGCCGGTGTGGGTAAGGGTTCGGCGAACAGGGAGTTTATTGGTCTGCTGACACATGGCAGGCACAGGAATGTCGGGGATGTTCTCGTAGACCTGCCAGGTTCCGTTGCCCTGCTTGGTGAAGACACCGTTGGAGGTACCGACATAGATGGTGCCGGTGGAATCCTCGACAAGGGCGCAATAGGCAGGGATAGAGGGATAGGAGGCGATGCTCATCGGGGTGATGGCGGTCAAGTTGGTGCTGGGATTGTCAATGACAGCGACGTTGGCATAGTTGTCCGAAATCTCGTCGAAAGTAAGAATCAAACGATCCTGTCCTTCGCGCGGATCGACGGCAAGCGAACTGATGGGACGGGGGAAGAGGGTGGAACCATTGACACGGAAGGTATCAATCTGAAGAATCTGCTCCGAACCGGCATCGACGGAGAAATTTTGCATAACTTTGTAGTTCGGCAGGGTGTAGTCGGCATTCTCGAATCCGCTGACACGGAACAGCATTGACTGCTTGGTGAGGGTGTCGTAGGCACTGACGTAGACGTGCAGACCGTCGCGGCTGATGACGGCATTGCGCGGGAACATATTCTTGTAAGCGGGATATGCGCGGTTGATTTCAAGGATGGGGCTCCAAAAATGGAGTTTCTCGTGGGGTGAGTTGGCGCTGGCGCCGAAGTCGCCCGAGTTGAACTCGTCAATGTCGAACACCTTGGTGAAGTCGGTGGGCTGCCATGAGTACCACACGGCGCACTTGTCGCTCGGGCTTCCGTATTGGCCCGCGCGGGTGCCGATGGTAACCATACGAGACTGGATGGGGTTGATGGCCACCACGGTGTCCTTGGCGAGCTGGTTGGCGGTGAAGGTGTGCTCGAAGGGGTAGTCGGCATGGGCACGGCTGGAAAGGATAACCTTGTCGCCACGCTTGATCTTGAACGAAGAACCATAACCCTCGCCGACGGGGATGGTGTCCCATTTCATCTGCTCCTCGTTGTACTGAAGGCGTACAGCAGTGGTGGTGCCAGGCAATGCAAGCCAGACCGTATCGTAGACATCGGTTCCTTCACGCTTGCGGAATATATAGGAGAGGGTGTCGATGACCAGCTTGACGGTGCTGTTGAAGAATTCGTTCTTGTCAGTCTCCCAGAGCGAGAGGAATCCGATTTCGGGGCCGTCAACGATTTCGGAGGTCATGAAACCCTGACCGGTGGTCCAAGTGGTGGCATTGGTGTAGTCCAGGTAGTCGGCGTAGGTACGGCCAAGCTGGGCATTGCCGGAGGAGGTGAAGATGGTACGGCGCGCTTCGTCCGAGGGTCTGTAGCGCTGGAAAGCCGAGGCGGCAACAGCGCCACCCGAACCGGCCATGAAGAGTACGTTGGCATCGTGGTTGAGGTTTCCAAGCGAGCCGTCGTCAAACCATGAGAGCCACGGGGTGCCTCCCACATGAGCCATGTGTGCCTCGATAATGGGGCTGGAGTTGTTGTGGGCTCCGGTGATGATCGAACCGTCGGGGCATACAGCAATGCTATTGATTTCGACATTGTTCAAGCCACGGCTGATGTTTTCATAGCGGCCAAAATAAACAGTAGAGAAAATGCCGCCGTTGGTGGCAATATAGTAGTCATGATAGTCATAGGACTGGGGTTCCCCCTCACTGTCGGTATAGCGATGGATGCGATAGGCTGGGACAATCTGGTGGATACCCGAATGAACGAATCCACGATTGCCGTAGGCACTGGACATATAGTCGCCGGAAAAGGCCATCAAGGCATGTTCATGACTGGAGGCGGTAGTCCACTGGTAGAGGGAGCCGTCCACATAGCCTTCGCCAATCCAGATGTTGTCGCCGGCGATGATGACTCGCTTGGGGTTCTGCGGATCCACGGCGATGGTGCCGACGGAGACTCCCGAATTGACAGAGAACGGCACCACGGTGGAAGTGGTGATGGTCTGCCAGGTCTGGCCATTGGTGGTAAGGTATAGGTTCTCCATCATGCCGTTGCGTTGGATTACCATGGCATAGACGTAGGAAGGATCGGTGGGAGCCATGGCCAGGCGGATGCGGCGAGCATTGGCAAATGCGGTGTTGGAGTTGGTAATATCGCTGATGCGGCGGCTAATTTCGGTATTGCCCACAGCGGCATCGCCTATCTTGCACAAGCGCATATGGCCACTGAAGTAGGCCACCTTGGTAGAGCGGGAAATTTTGATTTCATCCACGGCATCGGAGTAGATCTCGAAAGGCTCCTGGCTGGCCCAGTCGCCACTGCTGGAAACCCTCCAACGGAAAAGACCCTTGGGGGTGGCAGCATAGAGGTTGAAGTTGCCGTCGCGATTGATGTAGTCGAGGTCATTGACGGAACTGAAGTTCTCGCTGTTGCTGCCGACGAGCATGGTGAACTGGCAGGCAACGGGGTCGAAACGGTAGATGCCTCGACCAGGGCTGCTCAAGGCGTGGTAGTTGGAGGAGTATTTGCGGTTGACGTTACCGGTGCCGATATAGAGGGCACCGTCGGAGCCTTGCACCATGCAGCTGATGGGGAGGGAGACCTCGCGACCGCTGGGATTGAAGTAGGGGATATGGTGCCAAATGGTGGTATCAACAGCCAACCTGGCAATACGGCTCTCGTCGGCACCGAGGCTGGTATAAAGCCTGCGAAGCAAGTTGGTGTCAGTGGTTCTGACGAAGAGGCCACCCGTTGCGGCACCAGCATAGAGGGTGTTGCGGGTGGTGTCGTTGATATCGAGCACCAAGCTCGAGACCTCGCCACCGATATTGGAAGGTCCCACTTCGTAGAATTTTTTGCCAGTTTGGGCATCGGCACCCCCTCCGGCCAAAGTCATCAGGCCCACAATGAGACCGAGCAGTACTTTGTTTCTTTTCATAAGTGATTATTTATTAATTAGTTATTTTATTTTTTCGTTGAACAATTAACGTACAAAGATACAAACTTTTTAATATATACAAGTAGAATGTGTATATTTTGGCGAAAAAAGTTTTCAACAGCCCCTGCTGGAGGGGGCTTTCGAAATCAAAAAAAAGTTTAAAAAAACAATAAAGTGATGTTTTTGCAGTTAAGGGGAATGTTATTTCACAGAAATAAAAAACACGAAAATATGGAACCCATTAACATTCAAGAACTCAACGAACGAATTGGACGCGAGAGCGCTTTCGTGGACGTGCTTACGATGGAACTCGGCAAGCAGATTGTGGGACAGAGGCATATGGTGGAGAGCCTGATGATTGGCCTGTTGAGCAACGGACACGTGCTGCTCGAGGGTGTACCCGGACTGGCCAAGACACTGACCATCACCACCCTGGCCAAGGCCATCGATGCCAAGTTCAGCCGCATCCAGTTCACACCCGACCTGCTGCCCGCCGACCTGCTGGGCACGATGATCTACAGCCAGAAGAGCGAGACATTTCAAGTAAAGAAGGGCCCCATTTTCAGCCATTTCATCCTGGCCGACGAAATCAACCGCGCCCCCGCCAAGGTGCAGAGCGCACTGCTCGAGGCCATGCAGGAGCGCCAGGTTACCATCGGCGAGCAAACCTTCAAACTGGAGGAACCTTTCCTCGTCATGGCCACACAGAACCCCATCGAGCAGGAGGGCACCTATCCCCTGCCCGAGGCGCAGGTAGACCGCTTCATGCTGAAGGTGGTCATCACCTATCCCAAACGAGACGAGGAACGCCTCATCCTGCACCAGGCCATCAGCGGTGAGCGCATGCAGCAGCAGCAACCCATCCTCAAGCCAGCCGACATACTAAAGGCCAGGGAATTGGTGCGCGAGGTGTACATGGACGAGAAAATCGAAACCTACATTACCGAAATCGTCTTCGCCACACGCTTCCCCGAGCAGTACGGCCTGGAGAAAATCAAGCCCCTCATCAGCTACGGCTCATCGCCGCGCGGCAGCATCAACCTGGCCGCCGCCGCCAAGGCATACGCCTTCCTCAAGCGCCGCGGCTATGTCATCCCCGAGGACGTGCGCGCCATCGCCATGGACGTGCTGCGCCACCGCATCGGGCTCACCTATGAGGCCGAGGCCGAGAATGTCAGCAGCGAAGAGCTGGTCAACGAAGTGCTCAACCGGGTTGACGTCCCCTAACCCCTTCTCGCAACACTAGTCTTACTAGAAAAACTAGTTTAACTAGATAATGCCCATGAACGAAGACATCATCAAAAAGGTCCGCAAGATTGAAATCAAGGCTCGGGGCTTGTCGCAGCAAATGTTCAGCGGCGAGTACCATTCGGCCTTCAAGGGACGTGGCATGGTGTTCAGCGAGGTGCGCGAGTATCAGTACGGCGACGACGTGCGCAACATCGACTGGAACGTAACCGCCCGCCTGGCGCACCCCTATGTCAAGGTATTTGAGGAGGAGCGCGAACTGACGGTGATGTTGTTGGTAGACGTCAGCGGATCGAACCGCTTCGGCACCCACAACCAGTTCAAGGAAGAACTGGCCGCTGAAGTGGCCGCCACGCTGGCATTCAGCGCCATAGCCAACAACGACAAGGTGGGTGTCATCCTCTTCAGCGACCGCATCGAGAAGTTCATTCCGCCCAAGAAAGGCCGATCGCACATCCTGCGCATCATACGCGAACTCATCACCTTCCGCCCCGAAAGCAACGGCACCGACATCGGCCTGGCTCTCGGCTACTTCGCCAACGTCATCAAGAAACGCTGCACCACCTTCCTGCTCTCCGACTTCTACGACACGGGCTACTCCGATGCCGTAAAGTTGGCCGCCGGCAAGCACGACTTAGTGGCGCTGCGGCTGGTGGATCGCCGCGAGGAAAAAACCGAAAACCTCGGCCTGGTGAAGTTCTACGACCCCGAGAGCAGCCGCACCCTGTGGGTCGACACCGGCAGTGCCTCAATGCGCCGCAAGGTGGACGCCCGCTTCGCCGAGCACCAGCGCGAGGTGGAGACGGTGATGAAACGTTACGGCGTAGACCTGGCCACCATGCACACCGGCGAGGATTTTGTCAGGCCGCTCAAGGCGTTGCTGTCCAGAAGGAGTTGAAATGAGGAGTTAATACAAATGATGAAAAATAAACATATCACTATAGTGTTGGTTGTTGCGGGCTGGCTGCTGCCTATTGCGCTACGCGGACAGGCGGTGGCCACGCTCAGCGCCGACACCATCCTACTGGGAGACCAGACCACCCTCACCATTAGCCATACGGCCGAGTTCCCGTCGACCGACATGCTCACCCGAGACGGCATCGTGGCCCTTGACCAACGGTTTGACACCGCCACCGCCTCACAGGCCACCGTCCTCACCTGCTTTGAACCCGGCGACCGCTACGTACGGTTCAGTCCCGACGATTCTCTGCTGCTGGTGGTGCTCGACGTGGAGGTGGATACCTCGGCCAACGCCGAGATACGCGACATCGCCAACATTGAGCGCGTCCCCTACACCTTTTGGGAAATTTTCCGCTGGGTACTGCTCACAATGGCAATCCTTGCTATCGCCTTCCTAGCCTGGTGGCTCTACACCCACCGCCGCAAGATACAGCAAGTGCTGGGCGTGGCCGAACCCATCGACACCCGCACCCCGGAGCAGCGCGCCCTCGACACCCTGGAGGAACTGCGCAACCGAAAGTTGTGGCAGAGCGGTAAGGTGAAGGAATACCACACCGAGCTGACCGATGCCGTGCGCCGTTTCATCGAGGAGAGCACTTCCATCCGAGCCACCGACATGACCAGCGACGAGACCCTGTCGGAAATCGAAAGCTCGAAATTGAAAATCGAGACCTCGCTTCTACGCGACATCTTCACCACGGCCGACCTGGTGAAGTTCGCCAAGAGCGAGCCCCTGCCCCACGAGCACGACCGCTCGATGGCCAACGCCGTGGAGTTCGTCAAGCAGATGTGGCAGTTGGTGAAACCGCAAGAGGAGGAGGCCGCCCATGAGTAACATCACCTTTGCCCACCCGTGGTTCCTGCTGGGACTGCTGCTGGTGCCGCTGATGGTGGCGTGGTACATTTGGCGCTACCGCAAGCAGGAGGCCGCCCTTCAGCACTCCAACCTCTCGCTCTTCGACGGCATCGGCCGCAGCCTGCGCGTCCGCCTGCGCTGGCTTCCCTACGCCCTGCGCGTCATTGCCGTGGCCGCCATAGTGGTGGCGCTGGCCCGCCCGCAGAGCCAGTTGAGCCGGCAGGAGATGACCGTGGAGGGCATCGACGTGGTGCTGGCCATGGACATCTCCGGTTCAATGCTGGCCGAGGACTTCAAGCCCAACCGTCTGGAAGCCGCCAAGAAGGTAGCCGCCGACTTCATCGAGGGGCGCAAAAACGACCGCATGGGGCTGGTGGTCTTCGCCGGCGAGGCGTTCACCCAAGTGCCCCTGACCATCGACCACCAAGTGCTGCTCAAGCAGCTGGGAGCCGTCAAAAGCGGCATCATCCAGGACGGCACCGCCCTCGGCGACGGCCTGGCCACCGCCATCAACCGCATCAAGGACAGCGAGGCCGAAAGCAAGGTCATCATCCTGCTCACCGACGGCGTGAACAACCAGGGCAGCGTCGACCCCCTCTCGGCCGCCGAAATCGCCGCCCTCTACAACATACGCCTCTACACCATCGGCGTGGGCTCGCTCGGCAAGGCTCCGTTCCCCTTCCGCGACCAGTTCGGGCGTGTACACTATCAAAACATTGACGTGGAAATCGACGAGGCCCTCATGAAGCAGATGGCCGCCGCCACCGGCGACGGACGTTACTTCCGCGCCACCAACAAGAAAGCCCTCGAACAGATTTTCGACCAAATCGACGAGATGGAGACCTCGAAAATCGACGTAACCCAGTACGCCCAGACCGGAGGCTGCACTGCGATACATCTGGCTTAAACGATAGACATTCGACATGATACATTTCGAACACCTAGAATACCTCTGGCTGCTGCTCCTGGTGCCGCTGCTGGCGCTGCTGTGGGGCTGGTTCGAGTGGCGCTCGCGCCGCCGCCTCGAACAATGGGCCGACAAAGGCATGTTCCCCCGCCTGCTGCCCGACGAGAAACGCTGGCGCCCCGTCGCCAAGCTCACCCTCACCCTCCTCGGCATCGCCCTCCTCATCGTCGCCCTGGCCAACCCCCAGTTCGGCACCAAGATTGAGAAAGGCAAGCGTGCCGGCAGCGACGTGGCCATCTGCCTCGACGTCTCCAACTCGATGATGGCCGAGGACATACAGCCCAACCGACTCGAACGCAGCAAGCGCGTCGTCAGCAACTTGCTCTCCACCCTCGCCGGCGACCGCATCTCACTCATCGTCTTCGCCGGCACCAGCTACATCCAAATGCCACTCACCAACGACTACTCCGCCACCAAACTCTTCCTTGACCAAGTCTCGTGCGACATGATCACCACCCAAGGCACCGCCATCGGCGACGCCATCGACAAGGCGATGCAAACCTTCGGCTACGGCGACCCCGACCGAGAGTGGGTCTCCAACAAGGGGCGCGCCATCGTCGTCATCTCCGACGGCGAAAACCACGAGGACGACGCCGTGGGCGCTGCCCGCAACGCCCGCAAGCAGGGCGTCAGCGTCTCCACCATCGGCATGGGACTACCCTCCGGAACCCCCATCCCCGAGTACAATCCCCGAGGCCGCACCAACAACTACAAGCGCAACAAAGAGGGTTCCATCGTCATGACAAGCCTCAACGAGCAGATGTTGAGCGACATAGCCTCGGCTGGCGGCGGAGTATACATCCACGCCGGCAACGCCTCCACTTCGCTCTCCGACCTCACCAAAATCATCGAAGGGCTGGAAAAAGAGGAGTTCGGCGAGGCCGTCTTCAGCCAGTACGAGAGCCGTTACCGCTGGCCCCTGGCCGCCGGCCTGCTCTGCCTGCTGGCCGAAATCGTCCTCTTCGAGCGCCGCAACAAGAAATTCAAACTCTTCGAGCAATGAAACAAAACCCCAAAAAACTAGTGCCACTAGCTCTACTAGTACTCCTGGGCATACCCTCCGCCCAGACCCAGGCCGACCGCAGCCTGCTGCGCGAAGGCAATCGCCAGTACAAGCAGCAACGCTACGACCAAGCCGAGCTCGGCTACCGCCGCGCCCTCGAGACCGACAGTCTCGACCCTCGCGCGCACTATAACCTCGGCAACACCCTCTACCGCCAGCAGCACCTCGACGACGCCCTCCGCCACTACGAGCAGACCCTCCAGCGACCCGACCTCACCCCGCGGCAGCGCGCCAACACCCTCCACAACCGAGGCAACACCCACCTCCAGACCGCCCGCCAGGATCCCCAGCAGGCGCAGCAACACCTGCAGCAGGCCATCCAATCCTACCAAGACGCCCTCAAACTCGACCCCAAGAACAACGACACGCGCTACAACCTCGCCCTTGCCCGCCGACTCCTGCAACAACAACAGCAAAACCAGCAGAATCAACAGCAACAGCAGAACCAGCAGGACAAACAGGACAAGCAAGACCAACAAAACCAACAGAACCAGCAACAACAAAACCAACAACAGGACCAGAAAGACCAGCAGCGACAAAACCAGCAAAACCAACAGCAAGACGACAACCAACAAGGCCAACAGAAAGAGTCGCAGCAGCAGCCCCACCCCAACCAGCAGCGCAAGCAGGATGCCGAGCGCATGCTGGAAGCCGTCAAGAACAACGAACGGCAAACCCTTAAGGACCAAACAAAAAAGCTGCAGGCCACCGCAGGAAAACACACCGACAAAGACTGGTAAAAAAACACAACTTTCCCATATCGTCCCATAACGCTCCAGAGTTTATGTATTCATTAAGAGAGTATCTAGAGAGTACCTAGAGAACCTCCCGGCTCCCCGGAGCATCCCACCGCCACCCACCAACACACCCAACCAACAGACAATGAAACGAATAACCCCCATACTCACCCTCCTCATGCTCACGGCCTCCGCCTGGGCGCAGGAAATCACCGTCCAGGCCCCCAAGCAGGTCTACGTGGGCGACAACTTCACCGTCCGATTCGTGGTCAACGACAAAGCCTCCGACTTCCGCGGCCCCACCTTCAAGGGATTCTCCCTCTACTCCGGCCCCAGCACCTCCTCGTCCTCCAGCATGAGCTTCATCAACGGCCGCACCTCGCACTCCGTCCAAACCTCCTACTCCTACACCCTCATCGCCGACCTCGAGGGCACCTTCACCGTCGGCCCCGCCACCTGTACCGCCGGCGGACAGAAGCTCTCCTCCCAAAGCTTCACCATCAAAGTCGAAAAACCCACCAAGGCTCAACAGCAGCAACGCAAACAGCAGCAACAGCAACGCCAGCGGCAAACCTACGACCCCTGGTCCCAACAGCCCCAAGAAGCCTCCTCCATCGACGACAAAACACTCTTCGCCCGCGCCTCCGTCTCTAACCAAAACCCCTACCAGGGCGAACAAATCATCATCACCTACAAAGTCTACTCCCAGATACCCATCCGACAGTACGCCATCGACAAACTGCCCGGCAACCGCGGATTCTGGGCCGAAGACCTCTCCTCCGGCCAGCAGCAGATAAAGCAATACGAGCAAACTATCGACGGCCGACAGTACATGGTCTTCGAAATCCGCAAGGGAGCCCTCTTCGCCCAGGAAAGCGGCCGCCTTACCATAGACCCCCTCGACCTCAACGTGCTGGCCATGGTACGCGCCCAACGCCGCCGCACCGGCAGCATCTGGGATCTCTTCGACGACCCCTTCTTCAACGCCGCACAGGCAGTCGAGTACCCCCTCCACTCCCAAAAACTCACCGTCAACGTCAAACCCCTGCCCAACCGCCCCGACGACTTCAGCGGCGCCGTGGGCAAGTTCTCCGTCAAAGGCGGCCTCAACCTCGACCGCGTCAAATCCAACGAAGCCCTCACCTACCGCCTCACCGTCTCCGGCTCGGGCAACCTCATGCTTCTTACCCCTCCCACCCCCCAGTTCCCCACTTCCTTTGAAGTCTACGACCCACAGATAGAGGACAACATCAAGCGCACCGACAACGGCGTCAGCGGCAGCCGCACCTTCGAGTGGGTACTCATCCCCCGCAGCCAAGGCAGATACACCATCCCAGCCTACACATTCACCTACTTCGACCCCTCCACCGCGCAATACACCACCCTCACCGTCGATGCCCAGCAGGTGCAGGTCGACAAAGGCGCCGCCAGCGCCTCGGCCTACTCGCAGAAAGACGACGTCCGCCTCCTCAACCAGGACATTAACTACATCCACCCCATCGCCAAACTCAAGCCCATACAGACCGATGACCACGCCGGCATCGTCTTCTACCTCGCCACCGCCCTGATAGGGCTGCTCACCGCCGCAGCCATCGTCTGGGGACGAAAGCACCAGGCCGCCCGACAAGATGTGGCCGGCCTGCGACTCAAGCGTGCCACCCGGGAAGCCAAACGCCGCCTTAAGCGCGCCTCCGCCTTCCTCGGCACGGGCAATACCGACCGCTTCTACGAGGAAATATACAAGGCCATCTGGGGCTGCCTCGCCGACAAATACAACATCGAGCTCTCGCAACTCAACCGCGACACCGTCGCCGCCTGCCTCGCCGACAAGCAGGTACCCGACACACAGCAGCAACGCATCATGAAGGTACTCCAAGATGTCGACATCGCACGCTTCGCCCCCGGCGACGCCGAGGCACAGAAACAGACCATATACACCCAGGCACTACTCATGATTGCCGAACTTTAAACCTCAGAAAACCCATGAAAAAAACACTCCTCTCCATACTCATCACCTTCTGCACCACTCTCGCATGGGGGCAGAACGCAGAGACCCTCGCCCACCAAGCCGACGAACTCTACCGCCAGGGCGACTACCAGGCCGCTGCCGAAAGCTACGAGGCCGCCCTTGCCCAAGGGAAAACCTCCGCCGACCTGCACTACAACCTCGGCAATGCCTACTACCGCCTTGAACAACTCGGTCCGGCCATTCTCCACTACGAGCGCGCACTCCGCCTCAAGCCCTCCATGCGCGACGCCAAAGAGAACCTCGCCCTGGCCAACAGCAAGACCCAAGACCGCATCACCGAACTGCCCCGACTCTTCCTCGTCAACTGGTACAACGCCCTCTGCTCCCACATCACACCCCGCGCCTGGCGCACCGTCTGGCTCCTCCTCCTCGCCATCCTCTCCGCCTCCATCGCCGCATTCATCCTTGCCCGCAGCATCCCCCTCCGCAAGGCAACCTTCGCCGCCGCCATTGTCTCGGCCGTTCTCCTGCTCCTAGCCTCATTGCTCCTGCTCTCCTCCACCCATCGGTTCAACTCCCACCACCAGGCCATCGTCATCCAGCAGGCCATCTCCGTCCGCAACTCCCCCGAGCAGCAAAGCCCCGAAAAACTCATCCTACACGAAGGCACCAAGGTAACCATCTCGGAAAGCCTCGCCGGATGGGACAAGATAACCCTCGCCGACGGCACCACCGGCTGGTGCGAAACCAACACCATCGAACGGATATGAAACCTCTTACCATACTTCTTCCCCTCATTGCAGCCATCGGTCTTCACGCCCAAACCATACGCTACGAGACCGACGAACAGTGCGGATGCGACATCATTTTCGTCGACGGAATCGAAACCACCAAAACAACCCTCCCCGACGGAACCACCCTCTACGGCTTCCGACGTGAAGATGGAACCGTCCTGACAAACAACACCTACAAATACGTAGACCGTTTCCAAGACGGCTACTGCAGAGTATGGATCGACGATAACCTCTGCGGCCTCATCGACACCAACGGACGACAAATCGTCCCCTGCCTGTTCAACGATGTCAAGAAACCCTCTGAAAACCGCATCCTCGTCATCAAGGATGGCCTCTGCGGCTATACCAACCTCAATGGACAACTAGTCATCCCCACCCAATACCCACAAGCCGCCGTCTTCACTGAACAATGCGCCGCAGTTACCATTATCGTCGACTCCGTTTTTTACTTAAGCACTTTCATTGACACCAACGGAAACCAACTCTTCCCACCCGTCTTCGAAATGACGACCCCATTCAGCAACGGCTATGCCCCTGTCCTCCGCTACAGCCGCTGGGGAATCATCGACCACCAAGGCAATGAAGTCCTGCCCACCATCTACGAAGGTCTCACCGCCATCCACAATGGCCTGTTCTTCGCCGGAGACTCCTCCGGACTCGCCCTGTTCGACCTCTCCATGAAACCCCTCACACCCTTCATCTACCACCCCATATCAACCATCAGCGAAAACCGCATCCCTGTACTCCACAACGGGAAATACGGATTCCTCGACCCCAAAGGCCACGAAACCATCCCATGCATCTACGACCACATCGGCATCTTCCAACAAGGACGGGCAATGGCCTGCATCGAAGACAGCTGCGGCATCATCGACACCAATGGAAACACCATCCTACCGCTCACCTACGAAAACAAACAAGCCCGCTACGGAGCCTACTCTTATAGCGACAACCTCGCCCTCGTGGAAAAGAACGGCATGTTCGGATACGTCAATCTGCACGGAGAACTCGTCATCAAGCCCTTTTTCAACAACGCATTCTCCTTCAGCCAAGGACTTGCCCCTGTCAAAACAGGCCATGCATGGGGCTACATAGACACCCTCGGCAACATATTCATCCCCTTTATCTTCGACCACGCATCCCCCTTCCAACACGGCCGGGCAGAAGTCATCTACAACGGGCAAACCCTTACCATCGACCGCACGGGAAGATGCGTGAAAAACTGCAACGGCATCATTGCATTCAGAGACCCCGAACCATGAAACAACAAGCCATTGCCACACACACCGGAACCATCACCGACATCCAGACCGGAACCGTCACCGTGCAAATCCACACCGTCAGCGCCTGCGCCTCCTGCCAGGCACATGGAAAATGCACCCTGGCCGACTCCCAGGACAAAACACTCCAAATACCCACCCCACACTGGAAACAATACCACGTAGGCCAACCCATCACCATCCGCATCAGTCAACAACGCGGCCTCCTCGCCGTAGCGATAGCCTACATCCTCCCCGCATTACTCATCATCGCCGTCGCCACCACACTCTCACTCACCAACGCCAAAGAAACCACCGTCATACTTGCCACCTTCGCCACCATCGCAACCTACACACTCCTCCTATACCTCCTCCGCCACCGCATCAACAACCAATTCACCCTCGAAATATGCTAATCCTCGGCATTGACCCCGGCACACTCATCCTCGGCTACAGCCTCCTCGACACCGACGGGTCTCAACCCAAGATAGAAGCCATGGACGTACTCTACCTCAAAAAAATACCCGACTTCAACCTCCGCATACGGCGCATATTCGAAACCACCCTCCGCATCATCGACTCCTTCCACCCCGACCACCTTGCCATCGAAGCCCCCTTCTTCGGAAAAAACGTCCAGTCCATGCTCAAACTCGGACGGGCTCAAGGAGTCGCCATCGCAGCAGCCATCAGCCGCGACCTCTCCATCACAGAATACGAACCCTCCGTCATCAAACAACACATCACCGGCAACGGCAACGCCACCAAGCAGCAAGTCGCCACCATGCTCCAGTCCATACTCAAGTTCGACACCCACCCCCACTACCTCGACGCCACCGACGCCCTCGCCGTCGCCTACACCTGCCACCTACAACTCACCAACCCCCTCGCCGACCTCCGCAGCCAACTCTCACCAAAAAAGAAAAACCATAAACCCGCAAAGAAACAATGGTCCGAATTCATCAACCAAAACCCAGACCGGGTGAACTAAGAGCTACGAGGTTAGAACCAAGAACCAAGCATTTAAAATTGAGAACATCTATCTTGGCTCCTATCTCTAAACTCTTAGTTCTCACCTCTTACCTTTTAGTCCTCGCCTCCTGCCAGCCCAAGGCCGGCACCCGCCAGTTCGACCCCCTCCGAATAGCCTTCACCGCCACCGCCAGTCCCCTCCTCGACGGACAACTCTATCCCTCACTCATCCTCGCCACAAACAGCACCGACAACCCCGAACTCCCACCACCCATCACCACCCAGCTCACCTCCCCCCGCGACAACGCCGTCCTCCGCATCGTCATAGACTCCTCAGCCCTCAACTACGTAACCATGATACAGGAAATACTCCCCCACCGCGGAGAGACATACACACTCATTCCCCAGATCAAGTGGAAATACGAGGCACTGCGCAACCTGCGCCAGCCGCGCCCCATCGACATCACCCTCACATGCTACATCAACGACGAGCAGGTCGACATCAAAAACCTCCGCCTCAACGCACGCCCCGTCAACGAATGCCCACTCACCCTCCGATCGCCCGACACCCTCGTCGACACACGCTGGCTATTCGCCGCCTACGTCAACGAAGACCACCCCTACATACAGCAGATACTCACCGACATACTCGACCACGACCCCACACTCCGCCTCAACGGCTACCAAAGCACCCCCGCAGGAGTGGAACGCCAAGTGCAGGCCGTCTGGCAATACGCACTGCGACAAGGCATCACCTACGCCTCCATATCATGCACGTCCAACCCCTCCCCAAACGCCAATGTCCAGCACATACGCTTCTTCGACGAAATATACCGCAACCGCCAGGCCAACTGCATAGACGCCTGCGTATTCTTCGCCTCCATCCTCCGAAAAATCGGCCTCAAACCCGTCATCTTCGTTGAACCCTGCCACGCATACCTCGGCTACTACACCGACAAAGACCGCAAAAACATCGCACTCCTCGAAACCACCGTCACCTCCTGGATCAACCTCCCAGACCTCAAGCGGCACCTCAACGACGACGGCACCCTACCGCAGGAACAACTGGACAAGGTCAGCCGCTACCTGTCGCCCCCCCAACTGCAGGCATGGGTAGAGGGGCGGATCACCTATCGGCAGCTCGAGGAAACCCTGGGAGCCAACCTCTTCGAGAAGGCATCGCAATACAACCGCGAGAGCCACCAAGCCAACCGCCGGCACTTTGCCGACCCGGACAACATAGCCTACCAGCAGCTCGACATCGAGCTCATGCGCCAGCACGTCCAACCCATCCAGTAGCGGCATGGACTCCCTAGGTACTCCCTAGATACTCTCTTAATGAATACATAAACAAAAAACCGCTATGGGTCGATATGACACCCTTCCTCCAAAAAAGTGTCCCCGTTTAGAAAAAAAAGCGTAATTTTGCACCCGAAAACCACAACAACACACACAGGATGAAAATAGCAGTCATAGGAGCCACCGGCCTCGTCGGCCGCGAGATGCTTGCCGTGCTCGCCGAACGCGGCTACGGACAAGATGAGATTATCGCCGCCGCCTCCGAGCGGTCGGCTGGCAAGGAACTGGAGTTCGCGGGCCGCACCCTCACCGTGCGCACCGTGGAAGAAGCCGTCTCGGAAAAGCCCGAATACGCCATCTTCTCCGCCGGCGCCGCCGCCTCGCGGCAGTACGCACCAATGTTCGCCGACCGGGGTACCGTCGTCATCGACAATTCGTCCGCCTGGCGCAAAGACCCCGACGTACCCCTCGTCGTACCCGAAATCAACATCCACGCCGTCGGCGGCCACCACCGCATCATCGCCAACCCCAACTGCTCGACCATACAGATGGTACTGGCGTTAAGCCCCTTGCAGCGCGAGTACGGCATCCGCCGCATCGTTGTCGCCACCTACCAAAGCATCACCGGCACCGGCCTCCGGGCCATCCGCCAACTGGAAACCGAGGAACGCGGACAGCAACAACCCGAAACCGAAAAAGCCTACCCACACCCCATCCACCGCAACCTCTTTCCCCACGGCGGCGACTTCCTGGAAAACGGATACACCACCGAGGAGCAGAAACTGATCGACGAGACGCGCAAGATATTCGCCGACCCCTCCATCGAGGTCTCCCCCACCGTGGTGCGCGTACCCGTGGTGGGCGGCCACAGTGAGGCCGTGAACGTGGAACTGCGGAAAGACTTCGACCTGGCCCACGTGCGCCGCCTGCTGGAAGCCACCCCCGGTGTCGTCCTGCAAGACCACCCCTCGGCCAACCTCTACCCGATGCCCATCACAGCCCACCGCCGCGACGAAGTGTTCGTCGGCCGCCTGCGCCGCGACCCGTCGCAGCCCAACACACTGAACCTCTGGGTGGTGGCCGACAACCTGCGCAAAGGCGCGGCCACCAACGCCGTGCAAATCATGCAAGCCCTCATCGCCCGGAAAAACCAACAACACCCCACGACATGAAGACACCGAAAACCGCCGCCCTCACGGCCCTCATCGCCCTTCTCCTCGGCGCCTGCAACCGCCCCCTGCTCGACGAACAGCGCACCTTCCCCTCCCAGCGGTGGAACCGATTCACCCCGGAAACCTTCGAACTCGACATCAAGAACGCCGACCTGTACTTCAACATTGACTTCACCGTGAGCTTCGACACCGCCGCCTACCGCTACGACCGCCTGCCCCTGGTCATCGACATCCGCTCCGCCGACGGCAGCCACCGCCACATGGAACCCAAAGTGATGCTGAAAGAGAACGGCCGATGGAAAGGCGAGCAGCAGGGTGCGCTGCGCGTGGTCAAGACCCGTGCCTACAACTGCTTCTCGTTCAACCAGCCGGGCCACTACACCTATTCGGTGAAACAAGGCACCTCACAATACGACCTCGAAGGCATCCACTCGCTGCACATCACCATCACCCCCGCCAAACTCGACTTCGACAACCTGCGCTAGCGATGATCGACCCCGGCATCAACCCCCACATCGAGCGCATCGCGCTGAAACTGAAAACCCTGCCCGAAACCCCGGGCGTGTACCAGCACCTCGACGCCGAAGGCAGGGTCATCTACGTGGGCAAGGCGCGCAACCTGCGGGCGCGCGTGAGCAGCTACTTCTCGCACTACGAGGACAAAAGTGCGAAAATCAAGATGCTGGTGCGCCACATCGCCGACACACGTGTAACGGTGGTACCCACCGAGGTGGACGCACTGCTGCTGGAGAACTCGCTCATCAAGCAGTACCAGCCGCGCTACAACTCGCTGCTGAAAGACGACAAGTCGTACCCCTGGCTGCTCATCACCGACGAACCCTACCCCCGCCTGCTCTACGTGCGCCGCCACCCCGGCCTGCCCACCGGACAGTTCTTCGGCCCCTACCCCAACGGAACCGTACTGCGACAACTGCAGGACATCATCCGCAGCCTCTTCCAGTACCGCACCTGCAACACCATGGGGAAACGCCCCTGCATGAAGCACCAGATAGGACTCTGCGGAGCCCCCTGCGCCGGCAGGCAGAACCGCGAGGACTACCTGGCCACCATCGACAACATACGGCGCATCCTGCGGGGCGACTTCGACGACATCCAGGCCGACCTCCGCCGCCAGATGCTCGCCCTGGCCTCCGAACTGCGATTCGAGGAGGCCGAGACCGTCAAGCGCAAGCTGCACCTGCTGGAAGAGTACCAGAGCCGCTCCACCGTCGTCGGCGCCAACGTGAAGGACGTCGACGTGTGCACCATCGCCAGCGACGAGCGGCTGGCCTGGATCAACTTCATGCGCATCCGCAACGGTGCCATAGTCCACAGCTTCAGCCATGAAGTGAAAAAGCAACTCGACGAAAGCGACGGAGAAATCCTCTCCACCGTCATACCCGAACTGCGCACCCAAACCCTCTCCACCGCCCACGAAATCATCCTCGCCGCACCGGTGGAGGAACTGCCTGCCGACTACCTGCGCCAAAACACCGCCCCCCGAGGCGACCGCCGCAAACTTCTCGAACTGTCGCAGCGCAACGTGGAGAGCTACCGCAAGCAGTGCCTCCACCAGCGCACCCTCACCCAGGGCGACGCCGCCCCCCAGGCCCTCAAACTCCTGGAACGCCTGCAACACGCCCTGCAACTGCCCACCCTACCGATGGAAATCGAGTGCTTCGACAACTCGAACCTCCAGGGAGCCTACCCCGTGGCCGGCATGGTGCGCTTCAGCGCCGGCAAACCCAACCGCAAGGAATACCGCAAGTTCACCATCAAGACCGTGGAAGGCTCCGACGACTACGCCTCGATGGCCGAAGTCATCGAGCGACGCTACAGCCGCCTCTCGTCCGAAGGGAATCCGCTGCCCGACCTCCTCGTGGTCGACGGCGGCACGGGACAGATGGAAATGGCGCGGCGTGTGCTGCACGAGCGGCTGCAGCTGGCGATACCCATCGCCGGACTGGCCAAGGACGACCGCCACCGCACCAACGAACTGCTCTACGGATTCCCGCCCAAGGTGGTGGGACTCAAGCCCACCGACCCCCTGTTCCACCTGCTGGAGCAAATCCAGAACGAGGTGCACCGCTTCGCCGTCAGCTTCCACAAGGACAAGCGATCCAAAGGCACCTTCCGCACCTCGCTGACCGACATCCCCGGCATCGGCCAAAAGACCGCCCACCAGCTGCTGTTGCGCTACGGCTCGGTGAAGCAGGTGTCGCTCCAGACCCTCGACGACCTCGCCGCCGCCATCGGCACGGCCAAGGCGAGCCTGGTCTACGCCCACCTCCACCCCGACGAGGCGCAGGACTAGAACCAGCCCGTGAGGCCCAGCAAGTAGGTGGTAACCACATAGCGCAGGAACTTGCCTATGAACATGATAAGCATTGTCCACCAAGGATTGAGTCGCATAAACCCCATGGCGATGGCCAAGGGATCGCCGACGATGGGGAGCCATGTGAGCAGGGCGGCCCACTCGCCGTAGCGCTCGATGCGGGCACGGAAGCGCTCAATTTTCTCACGTTTCACTTTGAACCACCGCTCAAGCCACTCCCACTTGCAGAGCCAGCCCATGTAAAAGCTAATCATGCCGCCAGCGGTGTTGCCCAGGGTGGCCACCACCACGATGACCCAGCCGGGGTAGCCCAGCAGCAAGGCTCCTGCCACAATCGCCTCCGACGAGAAAGGCACCACGGTGGCCGACAGCAGGCAGGCTAGGAAAAGGCCGAAAAGTCCCAATTGCTCCAACATACACCATCTGTTCTGCAATATTTGTGCCAACAATGGCACTAAAATTGCAGGAGATAGGGTAGGATGAACAGAGAATACACCATAAGGAAATCCACAGAGGACGACATTGATTTGATACTGACGATGTTCGACCACTCGCGCAGCGTGATGCGGCGCGACGGCAACCACTCGCAGTGGGTGGGCTACCCCACGCGCGACGACGTGGCGGAGGATGTCCGCCGGGGAGTGTCGCACCTGATTGGTTCGGAGGGAGGGGAGCGGGGCGCGGAACCGATGCCTATCGGAACATTCGCTCTGGTTCCAGGCGAGGAACCCACCTACGCCCATATCGACCACGGACGCTGGATCGACACCCGCACCCCCTATTCCACCCTGCACCGCCTGGCCGCGCTGCCGGGCACCCGTGGCATCGCCCAGGCAGCCTTCCGCTACGCAAAGGCACAATGCAACTACCTGCGTGTAGACACCCACGCCTCCAACCGACCCATGCACCACATCCTTGCGAATGAAGGGTTTGTCTACAGCGGCATCATCTACATGTCCGACGGAGGCCCGCGCGACGCCTACGAGTGGTGGCGGTGGGACGGGGTGCCGGCCGACCTCAAAGAATATATGGAAACAGCGATTCTACCCCGATACGACCTTTTCGACCCGGCACACCGTCGCGACCACGCGCGACGTGTCATGGCCCGCGCCATGGCGATGAGCCCCACGCCCGCAGCCTACACGGCAGCGGCGATGCACGACCTGGGGCTGGCCGAGGGGCGCGAGGGGCACCACCTGGCCTCGGGACGCATCATACGCCAGGACAGCGCGTTGCGCCGCTGGTTCAGCGCGGAGGAAATAGAGGCCATCGCCCAGGCCGCCGAGGATCACCGCGCCTCGGCCTCCACGGCGCCACGCTCGCCCCTGGGGTGCATCGTGGCCGAGGCCGACCGCGACGTGGAACCCCTCTCCATCGTGCGCCGCACCGTGGAATACGGCCTCGCACACCACCCCGCCCTCGACCGGGAGGGGCACTGGCGGCGCACCCTGGAGCACCTGCATGAGAAATACGACCACGGCGGCTACATCAAACTCTGGCTCCCCGACAGCCCCAACGCCGCCCCCCTGGCCGAACTGCGCGACCTCATCCACGACCTCCCACGCCTCCGCGCCCTCTTCGAGACCCTATTAAACGAAAGCGCCTACGGCGCAAGCCAGACCCATTGAACCATTAAAAAACCATTAAACCATGAACACCTTTCTCATCATCATTGCCTTTGTCTGCCTTGCGGTGGGCATTGTAGGATCGGTGGCGCCCGGCCTGCCCGGCCCTCCCATCAGTTGGCTGGGCCTGCTGCTGGCAGGCTTCACGCCGTGGGTGGCCACGAGCCGCCCGCTCCTCATCGTAACCGCGGCGGTGGCCGTGGTCATCACGGTGATGGACTACGTCATCCCCTCCGTCTCCACCAAGCGCTACGGTGGCTCGAAGTACGGCATCTGGGGCTGCAACATCGGCCTGCTGGTCTCCATCTTCGGCCTGCCATTCGGCCCCACGGGGTTGCTGGGACTGGTCTTCTGGCCTTTCGCGGGTGCCTTCGTCGGCGAATACATCAAGAAACAGGACTTCCGTCCCGCCCTCAAGGCCGCCTGGGGTGCCTTCGTCGGATTCCTGAGCGGCACCCTGATGAAGGTGGCCTACTGCGTGGCCCTGCTGGTGGTGGTGATAGTGGCGATGGTGTAGCCCACGCACCTGCAGGGGCAGGCAGCGGTTGTCCGCGAGTCCCGACACGGCCAGTTTCGCGCCGGGACTCGTCGATTCCGTCCGGTGAAGAAAAAAAAAATTTGCCATGTCGAAAAAAGTTTGTACTTTTGCACTCGGTTTCGGCCCACTTGCGGCCGCGACCGAAAGTGATTGAAAATACGAAGCGTTATGCTCGTTCTTGCAGTTAGAATTCAAAATAATATAGATTATGAAGAAGTTTTTGATTTTGATGGCCCTCCTTTGGGCGGCAATACCTGCTTGGAGCTACGATTTTAGTGCGGTGGCTCCTTCGGGGCAGACATTATACTATGCTTTTGGTGGAAATGGAGGCGGAGTACGTGTGGTTCGGGGTCCAGTGATCCCTCTGGGGGGATTGGTTATCCCCAGCAGTGTAACCTACCTCGGTAGTGTGTATCCAGTAACCGAAATCGGCGACACTGCCTTTTTAGACTGCAGCGGCCTGACCTCGGTGACCATCGGCAACTCGGTGACCAGCATCGGTGAGGACGCCTTCTTTTACTGCATCGGCCTGACCTCGGTTACCATCCCCAACTCGGTGACCAGCATCAGCTACGGAGCCTTCCAGTACTGCAGCGGCCTGACCTCGATTACCATCCCCAACTCGGTGACCAGCATCGGCGGCAGTGCCTTCTGGGACTGCAGCGGCCTGACCTCCATTGTGGTCTCCAGTGGAAACACCATATACGACAGCCGCAACAACTGCAATGCGATAATCGAAACTGCCACCAATACCCTCCTCTTTGGATGCCAAACCACCACCATCCCCAACTCGGTAACCAGCATCGGAGACTATGCCTTCTATGACTGCAGCGGCCTGACCTCGGTTACCATCTCCAACTCGGTAACCAGCATCGGCGGCAGTGCCTTCTGGGGCTGCAGCAGCCTGACCTCGGTTACCATCGGCAACTCGGTAACCAGCATCGGCGACTATGCCTTCATAGCGTGCAGCGGTCTGACCTCCATTACAGTCTCCAGTGGAAACACCGTATACGACAGCCGCAACAACTGCAATGCAATAATCGAAACTGCCACCAATACCCTCCTTTTGGGATGCCCAAACACCACCATACCCACCTCGGTAACCAGCATCGGAGACTACGCCTTCTCTGACTGCATCGGCCTGACTTCGGTTACCATCCCCAACTCGGTAACCAGCATCGGCGAAGGGGCCTTCGTTGGCTGCAGCGGCCTGACCTCGGTTACCATCCCCAACTCGGTGACCAGCATCGGCGACCATGCCTTCTCTTACTGCAGCGGCCTGACCTCGGTTACCATCCCCAATTCGGTGACCAGCATCGGCGACTATGCCTTCTGTCACTGCACTAGCCTGACCTCGGTTACCATCCCCAACTCGGTAACCAGCATCGGTGACGAGGCCTTCTGTAACTGCATCGGCCTGACCTCGGTTACCATCGGCAACTCGGTGGCCAGCATCGGCAACTGTGCCTTCTATCACTGCACTAGCCTGACCTCGGTTACCATCCCCAACTCGGTGACCAGCATCGACAGCGGTGCCTTCGCTGGCTGCAGCGGCCTGACCGCTATTACGGTCTCCAGTGGAAACGCCGTATACGACAGCCGTAACAACTGCAATGCCATCATCGAAACGGCGACAAACACCCTCATTGCTGGATGCCAAAATACCATTATCCCCAACTCGGTGACCAGCATCGGTGAGGACGCCTTCTTTGGCTGCAGCGGCCTGACCTCGGTTACCATCCCCAACTCGGTGACCAGCATCGGTGAGGACGCCTTCTTTGGCTGCAGCGGCCTGACCTCGGTTACCATCCCCAACTCGGTGACCAGCATCGGCTACGGAGCCTTCCGTTACTGCAGCGGCCTGACCTCGGTTACCATCCCCAACTCGGTGACCAGCATCGGCGGCAGTGCCTTCTGGGGCTGCAGCGGCCTGACCTCGGTTACCATCCCCAACTCGGTGACCAGCATCGGCGGCAGTGCCTTCTGGGACTGCAGCGGCCTGACCACGGTCAATTTCAATGCCGACAGTTGCATCTATATGGGGAGCCAAAACGAACCTGTGTTTCAAGGCTGCACTAATCTGGAAACATTGAATATTGGAAACAATGTGAAAACTATTCCCTCGTATGCATTCTATGGATGTTCCAATTTGTCAGAGATACACTCTTTAAACAGGGTGGCACCGATATTGGGTTCTTCCGCATTCGAGGGTGCCCCTTCTACCATTCCCGTGCATATCCCTTGCGGAAGCTCGGCATCCTATTATTCCCGTTGGAGCTACTTCTCCAACTTCATCGAAGAAGCGGGATTTACTTTTACGGCCACCTCGGATAATGAACAGCAGGGTACCGTGCAAATCCTCACCATGCCCACCTGCACCAGTCCGCAGGCAGAGCTCTACGCCACAGCCAACAGCGGCTACCGCTTCGACCACTGGAGCGACGGAAGCACGTCGAACCCCTATTCCCTGACCGTAACCGACGACCTTGACCTGATTGGTTATTTTGTGGCTGACGGCACCGAAGGCATTTCCGATATCGACGCCGACGGCCTCCGCATCTACAGCGAAAACGGCCGCATCGCAATCGAAGGAGCCGAAGGCGAAGCCGTCGCCATCTACAACATGATGGGCCGCGACGTCTGCAACGACAACCTCCCAGCCGGCGTCTACATGGTGAGAGTCGGCAACCACCCCGCCCGCAAGGTGGCGGTGATAAGGTAGCACCCACCCATATTCAGAAACCATGCTCACGGTTCACCCGCAACCATGAGCATGGTTTTTCATTTGCAACCGCGGGAGCCCTGCACCAAGGCAAGAGGAACTGCCACCATCCCCTAACAGAGGAAGAAGAGAGGAAGAAGAGGGTACCCCTAAAACACTGACAGTGAACAAATAAAAAACCTGCCAAATCAGGTGATTTCGGCAGGTTTTTTCAAAAAATTTCGCTCCTAAATCCGGCCTAGTAGCTGCGGGCGAAGACGACACGGCGGCTGGAGGGCTTGCCGCTGTAGATGCAGGTGCCAGGCTCTTCCTCGGCATCGAAGGGGATGCAGCGGATGGTGGCCTTGGTCTCCTCCTTGATGGGCCTCGGTCTCGGCAGTGCCGTCCCAGTGGCAGAGGAGGAATCCGTTCTTCTCTATCTCAACCTTGAAGTCGTCCCAGGTGTCCACCTTGCGGGTCATGCCGGCGCGGAAGTCGGCGGCTTTCGCAAAAAGGTTTTGCTGGATCTGCTCCATGAGGTCGGCGACGTGGTCGGCGATGCCCTCAATGGGCATGATGGTCTTCTCGAGGGTGTCGCGGCGGCAGACCTCGCAGGTGCCGTTCTCCAGGTCGCGGGGGCCGATGGCGAGGCGCACGGGGACACCTTTGAACTCGTACTCGTTGAACTTCCAGCCCGGCTTGTACTCGGGACGGTTGTCGTACTTGACGGTGAGTTCCTTGGTTTCGAGAGCCTTGATGATGGGCGCGATATGCTCGTCGAGCTGGCGCTGCTGCTCGTCGTTCTTGCAGATGGGGACGATGGCGACGTGGATGGGGGCCAGGTGCGGCGGGAGGACGAGGCCGTTGTCGTCGGAGTGGGTCATGATGAGGGCACCCATGAGGCGGGTGGATACCCCCCAAGAAGTGGCCCAGACATACTCGAGAGTGTTCTGATTGTTTAGGAATTGCACGTCGAACGCCTTGGCGAAGTTCTGCCCGAGGAAGTGGCTGGTGCCGGCCTGTAGGGCCTTGCCGTCCTGCATCATGGCCTCGATGCAGAGGGTGTCGAGGGCGCCGGCGAAGCGCTCGTTGGGCGACTTGTGGCCCTTGAGTACAGGCATGGCCATGTACTTCTCGGCGAACTCGGCGTAGACCTCGAGCATGCGGCGGGTTTCCTCTTCGGCCTCCTCGCGGGTGGCGTGGGCGGTGTGGCCTTCCTGCCAGAGGAATTCGGCGGTGCGGAGGAACATGCGGGTGCGCATCTCCCAGCGGACAACGTTGGCCCACTGGTTGCAGAGGATGGGCAGATCGCGATAGGACTTGATCCAGTTCTTATAGGTGGACCAGATAATGGTCTCGGAGGTTGGGCGCACGATGAGTTCCTCTTCGAGTTTGGCGTTTGGGTCGACAACCACGCCGCCGCCGTTGGGGTCGTTCATGAGGCGGTGGTGGGTAACGACGGCGCATTCCTTGGCGAAGCCCTCGACGTGCTCGGCCTCGCGACTGAGGAAGGACTTGGGGATGAAGAGGGGGAAATAGGCATTCTGGTGGCCGGTGGCCTTGAACATCTTATCCAGCTGGTGCTGCATCTTCTCCCAGATGGCGTAGCCGTAGGGCTTGATGACCATGCATCCGCGGACGGCGGACTGCTCGGCAAGGTCGGCACGGACGACCAGTTCATTGTACCATTCGGAGTAATTTTCGCTGCGTTTTACAAAATCTTTTGCCATATTTTATTAGTTTACACAATAAAAAGAGAGGTTTGTCGTTTTGGAAGACAGAGTGCAAAAATACACAAAAAATTGGACGTGGAGATTTTTTTTGTTCAATAATGACAAAAAGCATGACAAAACAGACAAGGATATTCTTGGCCACCCTGATGCTTACAATGGCAAGCAGCGCGACGGGGCAGGTAAAATTGACGGTTGATACCCTACAGTGCCATATCGTCGGCTTTTCGGCAGGATTGCAACTTCCCCTCGGAGGGAGCAACAGCGAGGGGCTGGTAGGGGGCAACATGAAAGACCTCTACCACGGCCCCTACCTCGACTTTGGCGTTGAGTGGGACTACCTGTTCCAGTCCGGGTGGTTGCTTTCCCTGGATGGGGACATCTGGTTCGGCGCCAGCAACGACAACCTTCAGCAGCGGGAAATCCGTATGGGCGACGTGTACAATGCCCAAGGTCTGGCCATGACCTGGGGCGGGATTGACGGCGTGGTAACCGCCTACAACCGCAGCCTCGCCGTAAGACCCGGCATAGGGAAAATATTCCACGTGCTCCCCAAGAACCCTAACTCGGGCGTACTCGTCAAGTTGAGCGGCGGCTGGTGGATGCAGAAAACCGTCTTCACCCAAGACATGAACGAGGGGCAAGTGTACCAACTGGACGAGGCATACCAACATCTGTACGACCACTACCGAAACGGGGTGATGCTCACCGAAAGTCTGGGATTTGCCTACATGAACAATCACAACACCTACATCAACCTCAAGGTGTCAATCGACTTCAGCCAGTGCTGGAGCTGGTCTTCGCGCCCCCACACCCTCGACAACCTCATGCACCTAAACGGGAGGGACGACAGCCGCTACTTTGACCTCATGCTAGGCATCAAACTCTCCTGGCTGTTCCCCATTACTGGACGCACTTCGTACGACTACTACTATTATTGAACCGATGCGTTTCTTTTACACACTAGGAATACACCTATACACCATCGGCATCCGCATAGCCGCCCGCTGCGGCCACCGCAATGCGCGGTTGATGGTGCAAGGATGGGCAAGTGCTGAATGGAATGCGGCGAATGGCGAATGGGTGTGGTTCCATGCAGCCAGCCTTGGCGAATTCGAGCAAGCGCGCCCCGTGATAGAAGCCTACCGCCAACGCCATCCCAATCGGCAGATTCTTCTCACATTCTTTTCCCCCTCCGGCTATGAGGTGAGGAGAACCTTCCCTCTGGCAGACCACATCCGCTACCTCCCCATGGACACGCCCCGAAACGCACGGTGCCTCATCGACACCTACCACCCCACGGCGGCCTTCTTTGTCAAATACGAGTTCTGGTACAATTACCTTGACCTGTTGCATCGACGCAGCGTCCCCACCTATATCTTTTCCGCCATTTTCCGACCAGAGCAGTATTTCTTCAAACAGCCTGGAAGATGGTTCCTGAAGCAACTGGGCCGTTGCTTCACACACTTGTTTGTACAGAACGAGGAAAGCCTGAAACTGTTGAACCTGCACAGCATCAGCAACGCCTCCCTGGCTGGCGACACCCGCTTCGACCGTGTCCGACAGATTTCCATTTCCGATGAACGGGATGCGGACGTGGAACGCTGGATAGCCACAGCCCCCGAAAGCAAGATACTCATCGCCGGCAGCAGTTGGGAACCAGACGAGGAGCTCATCGAGCAATACCTGTGCGACCACAAGGATAACCTTCGGCTCATCCTGGCACCCCATGTTGTCAGCCAGGCACACATCGAACACATCGGGCAGACCTTCCGCTGCCGCATCGTGCGCTACAACGAACTGGCCGCCTCCCGCCTTCCTGAATCCGAAGACCGCGTACTGCTCATAGACACCATCGGCATACTCTCCAAACTCTACCGCTATGCCGATGTGGCATATATCGGAGGAGGCTTTGGGGCAGGCATACACAACACGCTGGAGGCCATTGCCTTCGGGAAACCCGTCCTTTTTGGCCCCAACTACCACAAATTCCAGGAGGCGCACGACCTGCTGGCCATCGGAGGCGGATGGAGCCACCACGACTATCCCACACTCGACAGCCACCTCACCCCCCTCCTCTCCGACACTTCAGCCTATGCCAGAGCCAGCCAAGCCTGCCTCCAGTACATGGCGAAAAACCTCGGCAGTACAGACAAGATACTCAACACCATTGAAAAATAGACGGACACATATCATACTGGCATTTGCGCTGCTGCTCACCGGATGCTACACGAACCGATACATCCCCGACGGCAGCCACCGACTCTATACCACTGTCCAGACTGTTGCCATGTCAGACAGTTCGGAAGTTACTCCAGAAGTGAAAGATGCCTTGAAAAAGTCCAACAACTACTACCTCCAACGCCGCAACTCGCGTGTACTGGGCATCAGGTGGCTGCCTGTAGGAATGCGCATCTACAGCATCGCCAGCCCCAAGGACAGCACCTTCTGGGGCAACTACTGGCGGCGGCTGGGGCAGGCACCCGTCGTCTACGACGAGGACAAATCACGCCGTACTGCACAGCAACTCCAAGGACTGCTCCAATCCAAAGGCTGCTTCAACTCCACCGTAACCTTCGACACCCTCGAAGTACGCAAAAAGAAAATCACCATCGGATACCACATCACCGCCACCCAACGCTACATCATCGACGAAGTCGCCTACCACACCCAAAGCGACACCATCCGCCAACTGCTCGAAAAATGGAGAGACCTCTCGCCGCTCAAAGCCGGAACACCCTACGACCAAGAAAACATCGCAGCGGAACGCTCCCGCCTCATCACCAACCTACGCAACGAGGGGTTTTACTATGCCTCGGCCGAGCATATCTCCTTTCTGGTGGACACGACCTACCACAACCGCCGCCTATCCATCGACGTATACATCGACAGCCGGGATCTACGCATCTACCACATCAACAATATTTACATCTATCCCAACTCCACGGCTCGCCTCCGTTCCGCACTCTCCTCTTTCGACACACTTATCTACAACTACCCGGGCCTGACGCGTCGTTTCGACTATCAGTTCGTCTACGACAAGCCCTTCTCCCTGCATCCGCAGACCATCAGCCGCGCCATGATGCTCTTCCCGGGCATGACCTACCGCCCGCGGCACGTCCAAAACACCTACAACTCACTCCTCAACCTCCGAAACTTCAAATACATCAACGTCGAATTCAGCCCCTCCCCCTCCTCTTCAGACACACTGCCCCTGCTCGACGCCCATGTGCGACTCGTCAACGCCCTCCAGCAACGCCTCTCCCTCTCCCTCGAACTCACCAACGCCTCACCCCTCGGCTCCGGCGACAGCATCTCCTTTCTTTCCGGAGGGAACCTCGGACTCCAAACCGCCCTCGAATACCAGCACAAAAACCTCCTCGGCGGCGCCGAACTCCTCCGCCTCAAAGGCTCCCTCCTCCTCGAACTGCCCAAACTGATTTTCCGAAACACCTCCGGCGGTTTCTACAACAACTTCAACGCCTTTGAAATCAACCTCGACGCCTCTCTCGACCTCCCTGTCCTACTCCTCCCCTACTCCTCCGACCTCCGCCACCAGCGCACACGTCCGCACACCCTTATCTCCCTCGGCGGAAGCTACCAGTACCGATACCACTTCGAACGCATCCTCGCCAACACCTCCTTCGGCTACACCTGGAGCCAAAACCGCCAAACCCAGCACCAGCTACTCCCCATCGAACTCACCTACGTCCGAATGCTCAACCTGGACAACCAGTTCGCCGCCCGCCTCTCCGGCATCAGCGACCTTCGCCTCAAATACCAGTATTCCAGCCACCTTATCCTTGACGCCCGCTACGACTACTCCTACTCCAACCAGCAACTCGGCTCCCGCCTCAACTTCTCCCTCCTCCGCCTCTCTATCGAAAGCGCAGGCAACGCTCTTCACCTCCTGGGCAACCTCGCCAACCTACAGGCCGACACCAACAACGTGCGCCAACTCCTTGGCGTACCCTTCTCCCAGTATGTCAGAGCCAACGGGGAGTTCACCCGCTACCACTACATAGGCGACCGCTCCACCCTCGTCGCCCGTGTGCTCCTCGGTGCCGGAATCCCCTACGGGAACTCCCCCTCCATGCCCTATGAGAAAAGTTTCTTCGGCGGAGGTCCCACCACCATGCGCGCCTGGCAACTGCGACACCTCGGCCCCGGCTCCTACAGCACCTCGGATAACATGCTCGAGCGCGTGGGCGACCTGCAGCTCGTCATCAACCTCGAAGGACGCTTCCCCATTGTCTCCATCTTCGAAGGCGCACTCTTCGCCGACATCGGGAACGTCTGGCTCCTCAACCCCTCCGACCAATACCCGGGCGGCGAGCTGCGCTGGGACAGGCTGCTGAAAGAGATCGCCGTCGGCGTCGGAATAGGCCTGCGCGCCAACGTCTCCGTCGCCACACTGCGCATCGACCTCGCCATACCCCTCCACGACCCCGGTGCAGACCACCCCTGGCGACCGCCCCACTGGCGACCCAACCACATTGTAACCAACTTCGGCATCAACTACCCCTTCTGAACACCCATGCACAACAAAGCAACCACCTACCTCCTCATCACCCTCTCCGTCATATTCTGGGGACTCAGCTTCATCATCACCAAGGAACTATTCCTCACCGAGGAACACATGACAGTTACCCTCCTGATAACCCTGCGGCTCGCCATAGCCACCGCAGTCATGCTCCCCACCCTCGCCGCCATAGGGAAACTGCCCAAAATCAAGCGGGGCGACATCAAATGGTTCCTCCTGCTGACCCTGTGCGAACCCTTCATCTACCACCTGTGCGAGACCACCGGTGTGCGGCTCGTGAGCGGGTCGCTCGCCTCCGTGGTGATAGCGACCATACCCCTGTTCGTGCCTTTCGGCATGTGGGTGGCCTACCGTGAACGCATCCATCCGCTGATGCTGGCGGGAGTGGTGCTGTCCCTCGTGGGGGTGGGGCTGACGCTGGTGGGGGGCGAGGGGCTGACCGGCAACCTGAGCGGGATGCTCTTCCTGGCAGGGGCGGTTACCATAGCCGTGGTGTACACCCTGCTGCTGGTGAAAGTCGTGCACCGCTACAACCCCTTGGCCATCACCACCTGGCAGAACCTCATCGGGCTGGCGTACTTCCTGCCGCTGGTGATGGTGATGGACGGGGGGCGCCTGGCGCATCTCTCCTGGTCCCCCAAGATGCTTCTGATGCTGCTCACGCTCGGGATCGCCTGCTCAACTCTCGCGTATGCCTTCTACAACCACGGTGTGCGCAGGCTGGGGGCGTCGCAGGCCTGCATATTCAACAACGCCATCCCCGTCTTTTCCCTCATCGCAGCGGTAGCCATCGGCCAGGAAAACTTCTCGTGGGTCAAGATGACTGGCATCGGGATTGTCGTCGCCGGGGTGGTGATCGCCCAGCTGCCCACCCTGAAGAGGTAAGGGTTCTCTAGGTACTCCCTAGATACTCTCTTAATGAATACATAAACTCTGACGCGCTATGGGACAGTTGCCCCGCCGAATGGTGCCATAGCGGTTCATTGGCCCAACTTCGGGAAGTCAAGCACCTCCATTTCAGCGGGTTGCGGATTGAGTGCGAATCGGACAAGCGTAGCGGTCCTGTGGAACCCCTGGCGTCCCGCCGCACCGGGGTTGATGTGGAGGAAGCGGTACTCGGGGTCGTACATGACCCGGAGGATGTGGCTGTGTCCGCAGACGAAGATGTCGGGCTTGGCCAGCTCGAGGGTGCGGCGCAACCCGTAGGGGTAGTGGCCGGGCCAGCCGCCGACGTGCATCATCAGCACCCGCTGTCCCTCCATCTCGAAGAAGGCACGCTCCTCAAGTTCATAGTGCAAAGAAAAACTGTCGCAGTTGCCCCAGACGGCGCGGACGGGCTTGAACCGGCGAAGCTCGTCGAGCACCCCGGGGCCGATGTCGCCCGCGTGCCACAGTTCGTCGCAGTCCTTGAAGAAAGTGTAGACCTGCTTCGGCACGTCGCCGTGGGTGTCGCTCAGGACGCCGATTCGTTTCATTCGTTGGCGTGTATTTCGGCTAGGTTCTCGGCCACCATCTCCTTGAGGTAGGAGATAATCTTGTAGTCCCCCAGGGGCATGCCGCCGAGGGCCTCCTTGAGCTCGTCGGTGTCGAGGACGAACTCGTCGTCGTCGGTGCGGTAGGTGATGACGAAATGGATGTCCTCGTGGGCGGAGAGGAGCATGACGAGAGTGCCCGGCAGATCGCCCATGGGGGGCCGGTCCCAATGGTCGTGCTGGAACCAGAATTCGAGGCGTGTGCCCTTGCCCACCTCGCTCTCCAGTTTCATGCCGCCTCCACAATTCTCGGTGTTCATCTTGATGAGCGGCAGGCCGAGACCCACCTTGCGGGTGGTGCGGCTGGTGGTGTAGGGATCGGTTACGCGGGCCAGGAACTCGGGGCTCATGCCGCGGCCGTTGTCCTCGATGGTGAAATGGAAATCGTTGTCCTTGAGGCTGTCCACTATGGTGAGGCGGACATCCTTGGAGTCGGCGGCCGTGGAGTTCTCCATCAGGTCGTAGACATGCATGGCCAGTTCTTTCATAATCGTACTGCTGTTTTCGGGCTGCAAAATTACACAAAAAAAAGCATACACGGATAATATTTTTGCAAGGGTGTCGTTATGAGGGGGTAAAACGTGAAGAACATGAGGATAGCCAAAACGATACTCCTGCTGGCGGCAGCCTTCTGGCTGACGGCGTGCGACGGTGGCGACGACGACTTCGTGGCGCCGGCGTTCCTGCACATCGAGTCCATCAAGGTGGTGCCGCCGGCGAGCAACGTCATCACGAGCGACTCCGGCTTCTACCGCTCGGAAATCGTGTCGTGCAACGTGACCCTGCGCTACCCCGACTCGCGAGAACTGGTAACCCTGGGACACTTCGACCTGCCCTTCACCGTCCCCCTCCTGCACGACGGGCCGATACGCGAGATACAGGTCTACCCCTGCGTCAAGCAGAGCGGCAACTCGCGCACCCAGCCCTTCTACACCTTCTACAACGCCATCACCCTCAACAAGCACTCCTTCCGCATGGGCGGGGTGGACTACAGCGACACCCTCTTCAGCCGCAGCGGCGACACGCTGGACCTCGGGCCGCTGACCACCACCTACAACATCACCCGCGCCAACGTGCTGATGTTCGAACCCTTCGAGCCCACCCAGGGCAGCCTCTTCCTCGACTCGGTGGTGTGGCACCGCCATGCCGCCGGCGACGCCTGCAGCGGCGAGGGCTACGCCTCGGTCCACGTGCCCGACTCGCTCTCGCGCGTACCCTTCTACATCAACCGCGACTTCTACGTCAACGACCCCACCAAGATTATCTACGTCGAACTCGACCACCGCAGCGACATCCCCTTCGAACTCTACATGCACTCCAGCCAGGACAGCAACGCCACCGTCAACCAGCGAGGCGTCATGGTCATCAACCCCAGCCAGAAATGGCAGCACATGTACATCAACCTGGGACGCACCTGGAACTGGTTCGCCCACTACCCCCACTTCAAACTCAGCTTCGCCGCCCTCAACGCGAAAGGCCAGGAGGGCGAAGTGCGCATCGACAACATCAAGGTCATCACCACCAACGTCGTACTCTAGCCTCCCCCACCCCGCCCCCCAAGCTTCCCAACCCTTAAAAAAACACCCCCTTGCAAAAGAAACAAACCCTCAAGTACATCCTCTGCGACTTCCTCGCGGCACTGCTCTCGTGGGCGGCACTGTTCCTCTTCCGTAAGGCCAGCCTCGAACACCTGCCGCTGGACGGCGCCGTCCTGGCCGACCGCAACCTGTGGCTGGGGCTGGCGGTCGTCCCGCTGGGATGGCTCGTCCTCTACACCCTCCAGGGCACCTACCGCAACGTGCTGCGCAAGGCGCGCGTCAAGGAACTGCTCGACACCCTGCTGGCCACCCTCATCGGCGTGGTGGCCCTCTTCTTCCTCCTGCTGGTGGACGACCACGTCTCCACCTACGCCGGCCACTACCGCGCCTTCCTCTTCCTGCTGGGCACCCACTTCGTGCTGACCTACCTGCCCCGCATGCTCATCACCTCGCAGACCGCCCACCAGGTGCACACCCGCCGCCTGGGCTTCCCCACCCTCATGATCGGAAGCAAGAAGAAAGCCTTCCAGACCTACCTCGACCTTGAGAACCAGGAGACCTACAGCGGCAACCAGTTCGTGGGCTTCGTAACCGTCAACGGCGCCGTCGAGCCCCAGCTCCAGTCCGTCATGCCCCACCTGGGCAGCATCGACGACCTGCGCCCGCTCATCGACCGCCACGGCGTCGAGGAGGTCATCATCGCCGTTGAGGACTACGAGCGCGACAAAATCAACGAAATACTCCGCGCCCTCAACACCTGCGGCGACCTCATCATCAAGATCACCCCCGACGCGCGCGACCTCATCATCGGCTCCATCAAGCAGGAGAGCATCTTCCACTCGCCCTTCATCGTCATCAACAACCGCCTGATGGCCGAGTGGCAGTACTCGGTGAAACGCATCGCCGACATCGTCATCTCACTGCTGGCCATGGTCGTCCTGTCGCCTGTCTACCTGGTTACCGCCCTCATCGTCAAGTCCACCTCGCCCGGCCCCGTCTTCTATGCCCAGGAGCGCGTGGGCTACCACGGCCGCCCCTTCCGCATGCACAAGTTCCGATCCATGTACGTCGACGCCGAGCAGCAGGGACCCGCCCTCTCCAAGGACAACGACCCCCGCATCACACCCTTCGGCCGCTTCATGCGCAAGGTGCGCCTCGACGAGATACCCCAGTTCTGGAACGTGCTGCGCGGCACCATGAGCATCGTCGGCCCACGGCCCGAGCGGCAGTTCTACATCGACCAAATCGTCAAACGCGCCCCCGAATACCTGCTGCTGCAGCGCGTCAAGCCCGGCATCACCAGCTGGGGTCAGGTCAAGTACGGCTACGCCTCCAACGTCGACGAGATGATCGAACGCCTGCGCTACGACCTGCTCTACCTGGACAACATGTCCATCACCACCGACCTCAAAATCATGGTCTACACCGCCAAGATCATCGTCCAAGGCCGCGGCAAATAGCCGACCGGCGCACACTGTCCCTTCCAATTCACGAGGAAAAAGACTACCCATTTGGGTAGAAATGCATGTTCGGACACATTTCTACCCAAATGGGCAGTCTCATATTGGAAAAATATTCGTATTTTTGCATCAGAAAACCAATGGAACTTTTAAAATCATTTGTTTATTAACAGACTAAAGACCAAACAATTATGTCAGAACGCTCAAGACAAAACACCCGAAGAAGCCCCCGCTGGCTGCTCCCGCTGGCCGCAGTGTGCCTGCTGGCGGCAGGATGTGAACCCGAACCTGCGGAACGCGAGTACCACCCAACCACAGAAGGCATCCTCCTAAAAGGAGAAGTTGCCTTGATTTTGGAATGGGGACACGGGGCAAGCATTGCACTGAATGTAACCAATCTACCCGACTTTGGCAGAACTGGAGAGTGCGACTGGTGTTGTGCAGAGAGGTTTTCCTTCGAGTACGACAACACTGTATTGATAACAAATCCGTTCAACGATGCCGGCGAAGTCGCATTGGATGTGCCTGGCGCAGAACTAATGGATGGACTTACCGTGGGGAAAACCGTCGTTGTCGTTTGCACCGACACCAATCGGTTACCCTCTTTTTACACCTATGTTCCAGGAGCCTCCACCCAAGACCACTGGTCGCTGGAAGGCCGAAAACTGGCCATCCGCGAGGTATTGGACGTGTTCTGATCTTGAATTCCGATTATAAAACAAAATTTATTAATTAAATCAACCATCTTATGAAACACGACAGACAACACAGAAGCCTCCGTTGGCTGCTCCCGCTGGCCGCGATGTGCCTGCTGGCGGCAGGATGCGAACCCGAACCGCAACCCGAACCGCAACCCGAACCGGAAATTGACTACTCCAATGCCCAATGGTGGGAGTACCGGGAAAATCGTTACCCAGACTGTTATGTAAAGCTATGCATATCTTGGGAAGAGAATCACTTCCGTTCATACGTGAGTTTCCCTGCTGGAACAACATATTTTATAGACAGTTTTGATGTGGAATTCACAATGGTTGGCGATACAATGCGATACTTGACCAATATTTCAACGCACCCTAGCTACGTTTTTCCGGGGTGGCTGGTTGAGTTTCCAACAGACTCGACGATGCACTGGGCTTTTCTTGGCTATCAGATAGGTATCAATCCTAGAAGAGAAAATTACTTGTTTAATTTAATAGAAAACTAACGATGACATACAGACTTGTCTTTTTAACCCTATTATTGGCAGGAGTGTTCCAGGCCAATGCCCAGTCTTTCATGTATTGGAAAGATGGGGAGAAAATAGATTTTGAAGTGGTAGCCGGGAACAGGCTGGTCATGTTCGACCCCAGTCTTGACGAGGGAAAAAGAATCGAGTACAGGAACAGGCTGGCAGAGTTGGTCGGCGTTGAGAATGTGAATGAACTCACGCCCGTGTTGCTGGAGGCACGCGCATCTGACACCTTCATTAAAGAATGGCGAGACCTGCTGGAGGACGACTCACTCCGCGTCAATGTTGCCTGTGCGTTGCGGGGAGAGGATGGTGGCCTACAGTACTGCAGCAACAGGATGTTTGTAAAGGCGGACTCCCAAACGGCGTTGGTTTCCCTGTTGAATCGGGAAAACGTACCCTATTCCGAGATAGCCACGTTCTGGTGTTCCGAGAACGTCTTTGTCGTGTCGGTCCCGGGGTTTGAAGTGAGGACGCTGGAATATTCCAACCGGCTGATGGAGACAGGGGAGGTGGATTTCGCCCAGCCCAACTTCTGGCGGTTCATCAAACCTTCGAATCCCCATTACGGCGACCAGTGGGGCCTGGTGAACACCGGACAATACGGTGGCCTCGCTGGAATGGACATCAATATCAGTGGCACATCCTCGGTCAGTAGTGCATGGTATACTTCGACGGGGAGCAACGTGAAGGTCGCCGTGCTTGATGAAGGAGTCGATATTACCCATACCGACTTGATTAACAACATGTTGCCCGGATACGATGCCACAGACGGAATGATGGCGGGAGACAACGGTGCGTGTGCAAGCGGCGACGGACACGGCACGGCATGCGCCGGAATCATTGCCGCCGGGAACAACGGCATAGGTGTCAAGGGCGTTGCCTACGATGCAAAAATCATCCCGATAAGGATTGCATATGGAGTAGCCTTATCTGATGGGGAACGTGAAATGTGTACCTCTGACGATTGGATTGTGAGTGGCATATGCGAAGCGTGGACGAACCGTGGCGCCGATGTCCTTCTCTGCTCATGGGAGGGCGGCACCCGTTCCTGGGTTGTCGAGGCAGCGTTGTTGGATGCAGTCTATTCGGGCCGTAGCAGCAAGGGCTGTGTTGTGGTCTTCCCCTCGGGTAACGCCAAAAATCCTGACGACCCTATCGATTCAAGGATTCGCCCACTGGGAGGGATGCGAAACAATTCTCTCGTGGTGGGAGCCATGTCCCCTTGTGGGGAAAGAAAGTCTTTCACTTCCTGCGACGGGGAAAGCAGCTGGGCCAGCCGCTACGGAAACCATCTGGACATCGTTGCCCCCGGAGTCTTCATCTCGACGACAGACAACCAGGGCAACGGAGGGTACAATGCGGGGACGTCGGATTATTCCGACCTGGCCTATACAAAGTGGTTCGGAGGCTCATCTGCGGCAAGTGCCCATGTGGCCGGTGTTGCAGCACTGATGATAGCGGCCTATCCCGGCATCACCGCAGCGGAGGTCTACTCGATAATAAAAAGCACCGCGCAGAAAGTCAGGCCCGACCTGTATGATTACATTTATGAAAGCAGCTGGTCTTATGGCACGAGGAATAACGAAGTTGGGCATGGTCTGATAAATGCATCCCTGGCTGTACGGTCAGCATTGATGCTCCCGTACACAACACTGGATGTGTTCATCCGCGACAACATGGCCGACAACGGCACGGAGCCCAACGCCACAACCACCACGTTTTTCGACTCCCCCGACATCTGGCTGACCAACCCGAACGGCAATGTGGTCGACAACCCCGTCTGCGGGCAGCCCTACACGCTCCATGTCCGCGTCCACAACCGCTCGGCCTACACCTCCTCCGGCGCCTCCCTCTCGCTCCGCTGGCGCACCTGTGCGGCCTCTCCCTGCTGGCGCGACGGGTGGTTCAACACCTCGCCGTTCCACGGCAGTCCCACCAGCGGTGCCATCGCCCAGGTCAGCCTCGGCCCCATCCCCGCCGGACAACACGCCGAGTACACCGTCGCCTGGACCGCACCCTCCTTCCAGAGCAACAGCTACATACCCCAGGCCGGCGACACCCAGCCCCTCTCCGTCTGCGCCCTGCTGGACGACGGCAACCCCGTCCCCGGCATCGACGCCAACGCCCGCCCCATGGCCGACTTCGCGCGGCAGAGCAACAACGTGGCCTGGAAACGCCTCACGCTCACCTTCGACCCCCACGTCTGGATCGAGGAACCCCTCATCCCCATCCTGGGCGCTCCGGCCACCCTCACCGGCGGGAGCAGCGAGGCCGACGCGCAGCTGACCTGGCGCGGCGCCGACGGCACGGTGCTCCTGGGCGCCATCCTGTCGGTCAGCCCCAACCCCGCCGCAGGGCAGACCGAGGTGGCCTGCCGCCTGTCCCCCGTCCTGGCGGGCGCCACACTGCTGCTGACCAACACGGTGGGCCTGCCGGTGCTGGCCGAGACGGTAACACCTGCCGCCGACGGCACCGCCTCCTGCACCCTCCCCCTGCACGGCGTGCCCGCCGGGCAATACCAGCTGCGCCTGACGGCCGGCACCCAGCTCATCGACGCCCGCACACTGGTAGTGCGGTAGCCGCAGCGGATCAGAGTCCGGCGGCGGCTCCCCGACAGGGGGCCGCCGCCGGACTTGGTTATTTGAAACAGTCTAGATGAGGCAGAGGTCGTCGGCCACGGCCAGGGCATGGCTCACACTGCTGACACCCAGGCGGGCGAAGACGTTCTTGCGGTAGTATTTCACCGTGTCGACCGAGCGGTACATCATCGCGGCAATCTCCTCAACAGAATAGCCACGCGAGGAGAGCGAGAGCATCTCCATCTCGGTGTCGGAGAGCCTGTCGTCAGGCAGCGCCTCCCAATGCCCCTTCTTCTTGTCGTCGACGAAGTGGTAGCGCTTGTGCGACTTGGCGTTCCCGATGATGATGTGCCCGCCGTCGCGCATGGCCGAGCGCGAGACCAGCACCAGCACCAGCCAGGGACGGCCGTCGCAGTCGGTGGCGAAGACTTTCGCCTTCTGGTGTATGAGGACAACGTTGCGGCCGAGTGTCATGTTGACATCGACGGACATCACCTCGTCGACCCAGTCGGGGTGTTTCCCCTGCCGGAAGGCGGCGTTGAATGCGTGGTCGAACTTGCGCAGCAACGGTATGTCGGAGGCGTTGGAGATATATTTCTCAAACATCCGTTGACCCAGCGGCATCACCTTGTCGCGGGTGCAGTGGAAATGCTTCAGCAGACAGTCGGAGACATAGAGGAAATTGTTCCGGGCCAGGTCGACCACGTAGATGCAGGGCGTCATCATGCGGGCGAAGGCAGCGGTAACGTCGACGGCAGGAGAGACCAAGATGTAGTCCTGCTCGGTGAAACTGCCGAATTTTCTGGGCGACTTGTACATGGGCGGCGTATCTATTTTTTTTGCAAAATTACAAAAAAAATACTACTCATTTGAGTAAAAATTCACATTTGGACCGTAAGTTCCAATAAGAAACGCAACTTTTTGAGGGAAAAACGAAGGCTGAAAAAGGAGTTTTTTTCCGGCAAAGGAAGAGGAAAAACAGCTCTCCCCTTGCGCAGACGGAAAAAAGATTGTACCTTTGCGGCCTCCTTCCAAAAAGTAGCAAAATGGCACAACTAAACCAGATGCAAAGGTACGCAATTTTTCTGTACCTGAAAGAAGAAAAGACGCAGGCATACATTGCCGGGCAGCTAACTGTCAGCAAATCAACCATCAGCCGGGAGTTGAAACGAAACGGTGGCAAGCGAGGATACTCGTGGAAACAGGCGCAAGAGCAGTGCGACATGAGAAAAGAGAGGCTCCGCGAGCCGCGCAAGATGTGCGGGAAGGACGCGTGTGGCGCAGCGAACTGCATAGACCCACCTGGTTCAAAGAAGGCAACACGGTGCAACTGCGACAAAAAGGCTATGTTATAACCACCACCCTGCTGGGCGAAAACCGCTTCCGTACCGACGTGTTCAACAACATGGGGACTGAGATAGAAGGTTTCGTGGATGGAATGTCGTTCAGATATATCTTGCGCAATACACACGAAATACTTCCAGACTTTGTTTCCGATGCCGACACTACGATAGTTATTCTTCCCTTGGATGCACCTGCGGAGGCCAATACCACGACAGATGCATGGGCTTACGGTGCTTGCTGTTACCTGATCCTGGACCACTCGGACACATCGGCCACCATAGTCATTCCCACACACACTAGGATGGACATGACGACGAAATACTTTTGTTTCACCAAAATAACCCGATAAAAAAGAGGAACCGACGGACTCAAGCTACCGTCTATTGTAACGATACGTCCCTTTACGCCATCGGCGTTCCCATCCAAAAGGCCAACACGAACCCCTGCCCCGCAGGGGTTTTCCGTTCAACAAAACACAACAAAAACAACATTTTTTTAGAAAGTAACTAAATTAGTTGTATCTTTGCATCACCAATCCGAGTGAGTCGAGTTGGCGAAAATATTGTAAATTAATCAATTTAGTTGCGATGAAAAACAAATATTACGACCTGATTGACCAGACGTTCGACTTCCCGCAGGACGAATTCCGGACGGAGGACGGCGAACTCTATTACCACGACATACCGCTGATGGAGGTCATCAAGCAATATGGCACCCCGCTGAAAATCACCTACCTGCCAAAGATTTCGTCGCAGATTCAGCGCGCCAAGCGCATGTTCAACGTTGCCATAGCCAAGACGGACTACCAGGGTTCGTACAATTATTGCTATTGCACCAAGTCGTCGCACTTTGAGTTTGTGCTGCGCGAGGCGCTGAAGAACGACATTAACCTAGAAACATCGTCGGCTTTCGACATCAACCTGATACAGGAATTGCACTCGCAGGGACTGATTGAGAAAGACAAAACCATCGTCTGCAACGGATTCAAGAAAGATATATACATCGACAATATCATCACCATTTTCAACGACGGATTCCGTAATGTAGTACCCATTCTGGACAACAAGAATGAATTCCACACCCTCGACCGGATGCTCCAGAATGCCGATGAGCCGATGCAACTGGGCATCCGCATTGCCTCGGAAGAAGAACCCAAGTTCGACTTCTACACCTCGCGCCTCGGCATCCGCTACAACGACATCGTCTCTTTCTTCGAAGAGCAGATCAAGCCGAACCCCAAGTTCCACTTCAAGATGCTGCACTTCTTCATCAACACCGGCATCCGCGACACGGCCTACTACTGGAACGAACTCTCCAAGTGTGTCAACGTTTACTGCGACCTCAAGCGCGTATGTCCGGAGCTTGACTCGCTCAACATCGGCGGCGGCTTCCCCTCGAAAGTCAGCCTGGCGGCCAACTTCGACTACGAATACATGGCCGAGGAAATCCTGGCCCAGATAAAGAACATCTGCACCCAACGCGGCGTGGAGGAGCCCAACATCTTCACCGAGTTCGGCTCGTTCACCGTCGGCGAGAGCGGCGCCACACTCTACAGCATCCTCGACCAAAAGCAGCAGAACGACCGCGAGCTGTGGTACATGATCGACTCCAGCTTCATCACCACCTTGCCCGACACCTGGGGCATCAACCAGCGCTTCATCATGCTTCCGGTGAACCACTGGGACTGCGAGTACCAGCGTGTCTTCCTCGGCGGACTTACCTGCGACAGCGAGGACTTCTACAACGCCGACAGCCACGCCAACGCCATCTTCCTGCCCAAACTGCAGAAGGACGACCCACTCTACATCGGTTTCTTCCACACCGGCGCCTACCAGGAGAGCATCGGCGGCTACGGCGGCATACAGCACTGCCTCATCCCCGCGCCGAAGCATGTCATCATAGACAAAGACGAAAATGGCGAATACACTACAAAGTTATTCGCCAAAGAGCAGAGCTACAAGTCGATGCTGAAAATCCTGGGTTACTAGTTTTTATAGATTTCGTGCAACTCGACCTCGTAGATGAAGGGGGTGTAGCCGGGTATCTCCCCGCTGCCACGCTCGCCGAAGGCCAGCTGATAGGGGAAGTAGAAGCGGTAGAGGCTGCCGGCATTCATCAACTGGAAGCCCTCAATCAAACCTGGGAACATGGGATTTCCCACCACATGGATGATTGAGTCGCGCTGGCCGTAGGACTGGTCGTAGTCCTGTCCGGAGAGCATCAATTTGCTTCGGTAGTCGAACTTGATACGCTGCGCCAGCCGGGCTTTGGGACCATTGCCTTCACGCAGCACCTCGTAGAAGAAGCCCGACGGATGCTCTTTCACGTTGGGATTGGTGCGCTTCAATTCAGCAAAATACTCATTCTGCAAGGCTTGCATATTCTCCTCCATTTGCTTGGAGCGATCCATCTGCACAGCGTTGTGAAGAAACATCAAGTAGTTGATGGCCTGACCGGTTTGTTCTTGACTGAGGGGCTGTGGCTTCCCGTCAAGCGTGTGGCGAACCGCCTGCAGCACCCTGTCCTTATCCAATTCGCCGAGAGCCCCTTGTGACATAGCCTCAGCCAAGTTCTGGCCATAGGCCCACGAGAGGGTGTCGACCGCCGTGGAAAGCTTCACATCCGACGAAACGCCGCCACCCTGCTGATTGCACGAACAGAACAGCAATGCAGGCAATGCCGCCAGCAATATGGACAATCTCTTTTTCATGGAATTTACTTTCTAATTACCAACTTGTTAGTGGAAACGCCCGCCGAGGTGTGGGCGCGTACCAGATAGAAGCCCGCCGGGACTGCCTCGAGCGAGAGGGTACACTCGTCGGAGCAACGCACATCGCTAACAGAACGCCCCATTATGTCCAGCAACTCTACCCGGCAAAGACCCTCAGCTCGAACCATGCAACGGCTATACGCAGGGTTGGGAGCCAGCGTAACCTCGGCGGCGGCGACATTCTGAATGCCCACATTGGCATCCCTGTATCTGCGGAAGAGGGGCTTGCGGTTTTGCGCGGTGAGCGAGAAGAAGGCGGTGGAGAGGTCGGTGGAAGCCGGTATGGCCAACACGGCGGTGCCTGTAGAGGAGGCGTAAGTGGCGGCAATGAGGGAGAGGTCATCAGCGACAAGAGCCACATAAGTATAGGGTTCGGTCTCCACTGTAACCCTGTCCCCTTCCCGAAGGGCGGAGAAAGCAAGGTCGGAGGCAGTGCCAAGCCAAGGCATGAGCGAGGGGTCGCCCATGAGTTCATAGATTTCCCAGTAGTACTCAATCATGTCCCGCTCCTGGCTGGAGGTGGAACGGCTATTGACGGACATGAGTCCCGAATGGAGGATAGCACCGGCAGTGATGGCGTAGTTGGAGAAGGCTTCATTGTGGGTATGGAACAGTCGGTCGTAGGAGCCAAGGTGAGAGGCACCGTAGGAGGTGTTCATGGTGTTGTGTATGTTGTCGCGGACACCGACAGAGAAGTAGAAGTCCTGGTCCCAGAAAGTGGAGTTGGTGCCGCCGATATAGCCGATGGCACCGGCGTTGCCTTCCTTGCGGAGGAGGGTCTCGGCAAAGCAGGAGGAAGTGTTGAAATGGCTGGAGAGGCAGCAGTTGCCAATCATGAAAGAGGGCTTACCGTTGTTGGTCATGCGCTCCACGTCATTGTTGTAGAATCGGGGGTCGCCCCAACCGATCTCAAAGCCGTGGGCGGAGTAGTTAATCCAGCCGATGCCCTCGTTGTAGAGGGCGCGGAGTGCCGAGGCGGTGTTGCGGGCCTGCGAACTGCCGGTAACGGTAACGCCTGCGGGGGCAAAGTCAATGTTGTTCTTATAGTAGGTTACGTCGGTATAACCGTTGTCGGCATTGATGTAGTATCGGGCGATATAGTCCATGGAGGGGTCGGCACACCGCCAGGCATTGTCCCATTCGTCGGTGTCATAGCCGTTGTCCACGCCGGCGATGAGGGCGGCACGGGCCAGGTAACTGTCGTCGGTGAACTGGTATTTCTCGTAGAGAAGGGTCTTGTTGATGATGTTGTTGAGGGTGGCGGTGTCGGTGGCGGAGAAGCGGCCGAGGTAGCAGTCGCGGATGTTGTCGGAGGTCCAGAGGGTGTAGTAGTGGTCAGTGATGTGGTCGTCGAGATTGTAACCCCAGCCTCGGAGGAAGTTGGAGGCGGAGAGGTTGCACTCGAAGGCGGGTAGTTGCTCGTGGTCGCCGACGAGGAGGAGGAAGGTGGGTGCGGGCGTTTCGTCGGTGGCGGTGAGGTAGAGTTGCTTGACCGCGGCGGCGATATCGGAGGGAGTGTTGGAGGAGAGATCGGAGGTGTAGATGAGGTCGACGAGCATACCCTGCTTGCGCTTCCAATCAACGAAGCGTTGCAGGGAGGCACTTTGGCGGATGCCCGGAATGTTACCGGCCACGATGGTGATGCGGAGGGGGGCTATGCCGTTGGTGATTTTGGGGAAGGGGCTGTTGAGTGTCGAGGCGGGGGTGAAGGCGGGGGTGTAGTAGCGGCGGTAGTGGTCGAGGGTGCGCTCGGTGTCGGCACCGACGAAGCGGAGGGTGATGTCGGCACTGCGGCAGACGACGACCTGGCCGGTAACAGGGTTGATGCTGACGGGCGAGTAGGTAAGTCGAGCCAGGTTGCGGTCGCGCCCCACGCCAAGGGGCTGCACTTGGGCGAGGGGGAGGCCGTGGAGGGCATCGACGGAGTAGACCTTCTTATCGACAACCGGGGCGGGACGGCTGGTGTCGGACTTGGAGCGTGCCGGCTGCATGGGATAGGCCAGGAAAGGGGGGAGGAGCGTGGGGAGGGTGTCGTAGCGGGCATTGGTTACCTCGACGGTGATGTTGTCGCAGAAGGGGGTGGCGATCATGTGGCTCTGCACGGGCAAGGCCGGGGTGCCGACCTCGCCGCCGAGGGCGTAGCCCGGAAGGGAGAGGGCGGTGTAGTGGACGTCGCCCAGCTGGCGCTGGGTGGCGACGGGGGCGGGAATCTCGAAGTGCAGGCGGAGTCGCTGCAGGTTGTCTTCGAGCAGTTGCTGGGCACTGGCGGTGGCTGTGAACGCCGCCATGAGGAGGAGGGGTGCGAATGCTTTTTTCATTTTATGTTCATTTTGTTTATTTTTTGTCGATGAACGGTAGGGATTTGCTCCACGAAGCCGTAAGACTCTCTAGGTACTCCCTAGATACTCTCTTAATGAATACATAAGCTCTGGTGCGATATGGAACTATATGGACTATTTCAGTTTTTGAGGTGGAACATTTTTTCAATTTCGGGGTGTGGCGCGACGATGGTAACAATCTCATCTCGAACGGGATGCTGGAATGTTATCTTTCTGGCATGCAGCGAGATGGAACCGTCAGGATTGGAACGCGGGGCGCCGTATTTGAGGTCGCCCTTGATGGGACATCCGATGTTGGCCAGCTGGCAGCGTATCTGGTGATGGCGGCCGGTGTGGAGGTTGATGTCGAGGAGGTGGTAACCGCCATCGCTGACAGCGATGTCGGTGTAGGTGAGGCGTGCCAGCTTGGCGCCGGCCTGCCCGTTGGAGACGCAGTAGGACTTGTTGAACTGCTCACGCTTGACGAGCCAGTTCTCCAGCAGCGCCTCGGACTGGGGCGGTGCGTTGCGAACCACGGCCCAGTAGTGCTTCTCGAAATCGCGTGTACGTACCTTGTCGACCATACGGACGAGGGCCTTGGAGGTCTTGGCCAGGAGTACCACGCCGCTGACGGGGCGGTCGATGCGGTGGATGAGGCCGCAATAGACCTGTCCGGGCTTGTGGTCGCGCTCCTTGATGAAGGCTTTCACCAGGTCGGTCAAGGCGGGGTCGCCTGTCTTGTCGCCCTGACAAATCTGCCCTGGCAACTTGTTGATTGCCAGCAAGTGGTTGTCCTCGTATAGAATTCGGAGGTCGGGGGTCAGAGGACGGAGGTCGTTCATACGATTTCTGCAATGGGGCTTATGCCGTTGCGGACTTTGTCCTGCAGACCGACGTTGATGGAGAAGTCGAGCGGGAGAAAGAGGTCGACACGGGATCCGAACTTGATGAAGCCCATCTCCTGGTTCTGTTTGACATGTTCGCCCTCTCTGGCGTAGCAGACGATGCGGCGGGCCATGACACCGGCCACCTGTCGCAGCAGGATACGCTGGCCACCGGGGAGGTGCAGGCCGACCTCGGTGCGCTCGTTGAGGTCGCTGCTCTTGGGGTAGGAGGCGACGAAGTAGTTGCCGCGGCGCACCTTGACGTACTCGACGGTTGCGTCGCAGGGGTAGCGGTTGACGTGGACATCGGTGCCCGACATGAAGATGGAAACCATCATGGCATCGGCCTTGAGGTAGTCTTTCTCGTAGACCTGCTCGATGGCGACGATGGTGCCGTCGGCGGGCGCGATGAGTTCGGAGGCATTTTCGATGAAGATACGGCGCGGGATGCGGAAGAAGGCGGTTACCATGAGGCCGAAGACAACCAGGGCGGCGACGAAGAGGTAGTGCAGCCAAGTCCACTGGCGCACCACCAGCAGCAACAGCAGCACTATGAGGAAGATGGCTGCGGCGGTGATAAGGATGATATTTTTTCCTTCGCGGTGTATTTTCATAATACCAGATGGATGTAAAGATAGACAAAGGGCATGATGATGAGCAGGCTGTCGAAGCGGTCGAGGAATCCGCCGTGGCCGGGCATGACGCGGCCGCTGTCCTTGACGCCGACAGAGCGCTTGAGCATGCTTTCGACGAGGTCGCCCAGCGTGTCGACCACCGAGCAGAGCAAGCCCAGGGCGAGCCAGTGGGGCCAAGCGATGGCGGGTACCAGAAGCGGACCCACGAAGAGGGCCAGCAGCAGCGTTACCAGCACACCGAAGGCGGTACCCTCCCAGGTCTTGCCGGGCGAGTGACGCGGCCACATCTTGTGGCGGCCGAAAAGCGAGCCTCCGATGTAGGCACCGCTGTCGTTGACCCACACCATTGCAATGACCATCAGCAGGGCATGCTCGCCCAGGTCGGAGACCAGCGTGGACATCAGCGCCAGCGGCAGGGCGGCGTAAAGCATGGGCACCAGGGTGTAGGCGGCCTCGCGGAAAGGCTGCTCGCTGCGGTACCACAACTGGGTGATGGCCGACAGGGCAAAGCAGGCCGGGAAGGCCGAGTAGCCCATCAGCATCAGACCGAAGCCCTTCAGTCCCATCAGCGGCACCGCCACGAAGAGCAGGAGGGTGGCCACGGCATAGAGATAGCCCAACGGGCGGCAGGGCGCGGCTCCCTGCTGGCGCACCATGCGGAAGAACTCGTAGGTGCAGCCCACCGTAACAAAGAGCAGGAAAGCGCCAAAGATCATCTGTCCCAACAGGGCGTTGCCGGTGAGGCGGCCACTGTAGAGGGTGCCGAGGAAGAGCAGCACATAGACTGCCGCCGAGGCGGTACGTATCCAGAAGGTCTTCATGAGTTCTGATCTGTGGTTTCTGAGTTCTGATCTGTGGTTTCTGAATTCTGAATGGTGGTCTCCGGAATTCCCGGAGTCTCCGGATTATCCGACGGTTCCGGGGTATCCCACGGGCGCGGGCCATAGATGCGCTCCAGGTCTTCGCGGAAGAGTACCTCCTTGTCGTAGAGCTGGGTGGCCAACTGGTCGAGCTGGTCGCGGTGGGTGAGGATGAGTTCCTTGGCCTTGGCGTAGGCCTCCTCCACCATGCGGCGCACCTCGGCGTCGATGGTCTCGGCGGTCTTTTCGGAGAAAGGTTTGGTCAATCCCCACTCGCTCTGGCCGGTGGAGTCGTAGAAGCTGATATTGCCCACCTCGGGGCTCATGCCATAGTAGGTAACCAGAGCCTGCGCCATCTTGGTGGCGCGCTCGATGTCGTTGAGGGCACCGGTGCTTATCTTGCCGAAGACTATCTCCTCGCTGGCGCGGCCGGCCATGAGGGAGGTCATCTCGTCGAACATCTGCTCGTAGGTGGTAATCTGGCGCTCCTCCGGCAGGTACCAAGCGGCGCCGAGAGCCTTTCCTCGCGGCACGATGGTTACCTTCACCAGCGGGTTGGCCCAGCGCAGAAGCCAAGAGACCGAAGCGTGGCCGCTCTCGTGGTAGGCAATGGTGCGTTTCTCGGTCTCCGAGAGCACCTTGGTGCGTTTCTCGAGACCGCCGACGATGCGGTCCACGGCATCGAGGAAGTCCTGTTTCTCAATGAATTTCTTGTTCTTGCGAGCAGCCACCAGGGCGGCCTCGTTGCACACGTTGGCGATGTCGGCACCGCTGAATCCGGGGGTCTGCTTGGCCAGGAAGTCGCGGTCCACATAGCCCTCGCTCTGCTCGTCGGTGTTGAGCTTCAGCTTCTGCATGTGGACAGCGAAGATGGCCTTTCGCTCCTCGATGTCAGGCAGTTCCACATAAATCTGGCGGTCGAAGCGGCCGGCGCGCATCAGCGCCTTGTCGAGCACGTCGGCGCGGTTGGTGGCGGCCAGCACGATGACGTTGGTGCCGCTGGAGAAGCCATCCATCTCGGTCAGCAGCTGGTTGAGGGTGTTCTCGCGCTCATCGTTGCCGCCGGTGAAGCCACGGCCGCCGCGCGCACGGCCGACGGCGTCGATTTCATCTATAAACACAATGCAGGGCGACTTCTTCTTGGCCTCCTCGAAGAGTCCACGCACACGCGAGGCACCCACGCCGACGAACATCTCGACGAAGTCGGAACCGCTCATGGAGAAGAACGGCACGCCCGCCTCGCCGGCCACGGCCTTAGCCAGCAGGGTCTTACCCGTGCCCGGAGGGCCTACGAGGAGCACACCCTTGGGGATTTTGCCGCCGAGGTCGGTGTAGTGCTTGGGATTCTTGAGGAAATCAACCACCTCCATCACCTCCTCCTTGGCGCCGGCCAGGCCGGCCACGTCCTTGAAGGTTACATTGTTCTGCTTGGTGGCGTCATACTGTTTCACATTGCTGCGGCCGAAGCCGAACATGCCGCCCAGGCCACCGCCCTCGCCGCCCATCTGCTTGCGGGCGTAAGCGCTCATGCCCCAGAAGAAGAGCATGAAGAGCAGCAGCGGGGCGAACCACACGAGCATCTCGCGCAAAGCGTTGCTGCGGGTGTCGATTTTGTAGCTGACGTGCACGCCGGTCTTCTCCTCAATGCGGGCCATCTCCTTGTCGAAGTGATCCAGGTCGCCGATATTGAGGACGTAGATGCCGTTGGGGGCTGGCTGGCTGGTGATGGAATAGTTGAGCAGGTCGCGATAGGTGGTGTCGGTCTTGACAGCCTCGGGCTTGACCTTGATTTCGGCCTGCTCCTTGTTCACAACGGTGATGCTCTCATAGTCGCCGCGCTCAAGGACGTACTCCAGCCGGGTCCAATCGGCAGGCACCTTGCTGCTCCCCTTGCCTCCGAAGAAGCCGAAGAGGAGACCCAGCATGATGATGCCGTATATAATGAATAACACGCGTGAGACCTTGGGGCGGTTGCCCTGGGGTGGCTTGGGGGTGTTCTGCTGTTGTTGTTGCTGTTTTGCCATTCTTAACTACTTGACTACTGACTACTTGACTATTGACCACTGGCTACCGCCACCTCTTCGCCGTCGCTCCACAGCTCGTCGAGGCGATAGAAGGTGCGCCTATCTTTCTGGAATATATGGACCACCACGTCGAAGTAGTCCATCAGTATCCACTCGGCGTTCTGGTAGCCCTCCACCTTGTGGGGACCTTGGCCGGTAGCCTTCTTGACAGTCTCGTGGACGGCATCGGAGAGGGCGCCGACGTGCGACGGCACGTTGCCCGAGGCAATGACGAAAAACTCGGCCGGGGAACTCTGCACACGGCGCAGGTCGAGGATGCGTACCTCTTCGGCCTTTTTCTCTTCCAATATCTGGGCGGCCAGACGGGCCAGCACCAGACTCTCTTTGTTATCTTTCATTCACTTACTATATTAGCGGTCAATATTCTGTTGCCCTCCTGCTCCTCGATGTCAATCCGCACATAGCGTTCCGGCAGCAGGGGTTCTATCTTTTCTGTCCACTCGGTGAAGCACCAGTTTCCACCGTAGAAATACTCCTCGTAGCCAATGTCATAAGCTTCGGCCAAATCCTTGAGACGATAGAAGTCAAAATGGTAGACCGGCTCCCCGCGACGGGCATTGTACTCGTTGACAATGGCAAAGGTGGGACTGCACACATTGTCGTCGACACCGATCTGGCGGCAAAACTCCTTGATGAGGGTGGTCTTGCCGACACCCATCTTGCCGAAGAAAGCATAGAAACGCTCACCGGGGAACTCCCCGAGCAACGCCTCTGCCACGACTGGCAGCTGGTCTATATTTGAAATCTCGACCTTCAATTCTCAATTCCCATTTTTCAGTTACCTCAACCTATCGGCCGCGCGCACCTTGGCCTCGTCGCTGCGGATGGCACGTTGGGCCAGGAAGAGCAGTACCAGCGAGGCCAGCGGGAGGAAGGCTCCCGCCAGCCAGCCCAACGTGGGTTCCACTCCACCGAGGCCAGCCATCAACAAGTCGCGATACTTATCCACAGCCCAGAAGAAGACCGCGAAAGCATAGCCGACATTGACCAGGAAGGCCAGACCAGTGATGCGCGCCTGCAAGGTGCGATTCTTGAAAAGGAAGATGCACAGCACCGACAATAGCAACACACAGAGGGCGAGTGTGATAAGCGGCCACGTAGACATACCGGCCAGCCGCTGGCTGTACTCCACCACAGGTTCGCCGGCCGCCATCTGCTGCAAGGTGTCGGGGTTGTCCTTCGCCACGAGGTTTAACTCTGCGCTGACACGCTGGCCGGTGGCCAGGTCGAAGGTATAGCCCGCCACAGGAAAGACAAAGCACAGCGCCATGCACACGGCCGCCAAGGCCAGCCAAAGGGTTTGTATTCTCTGTATCATTTCTTATTTCTCAATGTTTCATTTCTCATTTTCAACTTCCAAGTCTTCTGCCTTGCGTGTTTTCTTAACGACGACGGCATCCTTGATGTAGAGGAAACCGGGGTTTCCACGCATCATGGCCTTGATGGCCGTGGCATCGGCAAAGAGGTAGTCTAGCCCGGAGATTTTATTCTCGTAAAGCCATGCCTGTACCTCTTCGGGGAGTGCCGAAGTAAGCATAACAATTTTCGTGCCATTCTCTTCGGCCTGTTCCAAAGCGGATTTCACCTCCTCCACTCCCTGGGGTTTCATCTTGTGCAGGCTGTGCACCGTAACCACGACCATCCCTTCCTCGGCAAGGAGCAGGTCAATGGCGTGATCCGTCCCGCCCAGATCCATCATTGAGAAACCGTCAGCCTTCACCTCGAACGGGGCGTCGCTGGTGGAACTCACCACATCCCACTTGTCAAAATCCTTGTACTCTGCCGGCACCTGGTCCCAGCCTCCGTTGGGATAGTCGACCGTTACTTCCTCACCGGTGGCCATATTGCGGAAGGTCATGTGGTTCATGGCCTCGCGCTCCTCAACCATGCGGTTGCCCACCTTCCAGGGGCGGAAGTCGACGACGGGTTCATGCTTGATGTTGTAGACGGAAAACACCACCATGGCGGCGATGGCGGCCAACAGGATAATCCAATCGCGCTCGAAGCGGCGGCGGTAGCGCAACCAGCGGGAGAGGAATATCCACACCGTAGGCACGTCCAGTGCCACATTCTTCCAGAAGGTCTGCCAGTTGGTCAGCTTCACCGCGTCGCCAAAGCAGCCACAGTCGCTCACCTTATTGGTGATGGCGTCAATGAGCGTAGTGGCGGTGAAGAACAGCATCATCAGCACCAGCGCCCAGGCCGAAAGGAGGCGGAAACTGTTGGTGATGAGCAGCACGCCCACCACAAACTCGGCACACACCAACGCCACACTCAAGAAGTTGGCCATCGGAAGCGCCCATTCGAAACTCATGCCGAACAGTTCCCAGGCGGTCATGTACTCCTGTATCTTGTAGGTGGTCCCCAGCGGATCCACCCCCTTCACAAATGAGGAGAAGAGAAACACCAACCCCACCACCCAACGGGCAATGACGTTCAGCGTGTAGTTCAGATTCGTGTCTTTTACCATAGCGTCTATCCTTTCTTAACTTATATACGGCAGGAAGGGTTTTACATAGTTGTCGTCCATCACCTTGATTCTGTTTCGTGCACTATGGACAAATGTCTTCAGATAAGCCACCACCCACTCGTCTACCCCACCCTGCCACGACTGGTCAAAATCGGCCACGTGCTGCTGTATCTGCAATCCTGCCGCCCAATTGATGTACAATGTGCTTGGTGTAGCCTTGAACATATCGGCATAATGGGTGTTTGTACAAGCCAACTCATCTCCAGCCTCTTCCCATTCCACACCTATATACTTCAATCCCACGGTACCATACTCTTCATTGTCTATCATATACTTGCACATCATTGCCAGTTTGTATGAAGAGATGATATTGGGCGGTTGAGATCGTTTGTGCTTATTGTGGGTTTTGACATCAATGAGTTCATAGTAGCCTGGTCTGTGATAAAGTATGTCAGCTGTATCACTCTGCTTCTCCTCAAACGGACTCTCCGGTGTCCAATTCTCCGTAGGCTTGTATCCTCTGTTCAGCAGGTAGGCGGCTGTCAACGACTGTACCAAATCATAGCGATCCTGCGCAGTAACCATCTTCGAATTCTTGCGATACAGTTCATTCAGATACTCAAACTGTTTATAGACATTGTCCGGGTATTCGCCCTTGAGCATACCATACACCAACTTTTCAAATGGTTCACCAGCGGCATGACCTGAAAGTGTACCCGATGTAGCCCTGTTGGGTCGCTCTACCTTCTTCCCTGGCAGTTCCTCAAGCAGTTTCCTGTAGGCTATATTTCCCATAAAACAATTTTGTCAGAGCGTTATTAATTTCCTCTTTCACCGTTGGGCTTCCTTCCGCCAAATAGTTCTTCACCGACAAGGTGATGTCGTCGTGAATCCTCACCTCCGATTCGTTATCCCAGTCTATGCGCCTAAATGGGATACTGGCAATCGGTGTCTCGGAGAATTCGACTATCTCCCCTTTAATAATACCGTTGAAACGCAACCAATCATACACATACTTGCTGTTCAAGAAGGCCAGAATATACTCAACCGACTCACGGCAACCTGGTTTCCTCACCATTGCTGTTACATCCTGCAACGGATAGAATCCAGCAGGGGCATGGCAGAAACGGAAATAGTGCTTGTGCGAGATACGTTCTTTGCACGGGACAAAGATTTTTGCCTCCTGCCGCTCAAAAAGTGTCTTGCTGCGCGGAAAGGCAAATTCCCAATACGGCAAATCCCTTCCGTAGCTGTAGCGTTTCAGCAAAGCCTCCTTGTATGGCTCCAACTGGGAGGCGAAATGGGGATAGTCCGACAGGAACTCCGCCTGGCCTATTCCTTGTGGCATATATATATATTGAGATGGGGCAATATAGCTGTACTGCCCAAGGTTCTTGGCTTTCAACACAGGGATGGAATGCTTCTTCTCAAGGTCATTCAACGGCTGATTCTCATTTATCTTGAACGCCGCATCCAGCCCGGAGACCATGCCGTTCCCGATGTCGCACACCTCGCGAATCCGGCAAAGTTCATTCCCGAACAGATTGGAACGCTTCACACACACCGACTCAAACCAGCGCAACTCGTCCTGCATCTCCCTCGTCGCTAGCAACCAGCGCTCGTTCTGCTCAAACTGCGGTATTCTCGTGTGCCGAAAACTGCTTTCCTGCTGCAATGTCTCCAATGTCGGCGAAGCCTTCTCCGTATATGTCAGCAGGTCTATCATTGCCTCTCGATTGCAACTGTTTTTCCTGTATTTGAATATCACAAACGAAGCATTCACCCCTTCAAACAAGGCTGCCTCCTTAAAATGGAATATCTTCTCAAAATAGCCCTGCGAGACCATGTAATTGCGCAAGGTTGCCGAATGGGTCGAGTTCATCCAGTAGTCCGAGCAGATGAATATCAGTTCCCCGCCCTCATTCAGATGCTCTATGCTTTTGAGAATGAAGATGAAAAGGTAATCACACAAGCTATTGAAGTACCTATTCCACAAGGCGTTGCCGAGCAGTTCCTCTTTGAGTTCGGCCTCCAGGTTGCGCCATCTGATGTAAGGGGGATTGCCGATAACCACATCGTACTTCTCCTCGACAGGAACCGACAGGAAACTTTCATACTGCACATTGTCAAAGTCTTTGGCCAGTTCGCGGTCTATCTCATACGCCCTGCAATTGGAGTAGCCGCCCTCCGCCAGCTTGGACAAGAACACACCCTCGCCGCAAGATGGCTCAAGCACACGGCAGTCCTTTGGCTGCGAGATGAGCGAAACCATGTATTCCGCCACCACAGCCTTGGTGAAATATTGCCCGTATTTATGCTTCTCTTTCAATTTTCAGTTTTCTGTTTCTCCTCCTCCGTCATGCGGACGAGGCAAAAGAGGGAGTAGTTGACGATGTCCATGTAGCCGCCCTCGACGCCTTCGCTTACGAGGGTCTTGCCCCGGTTGTTCTCAATCTGCTTGATGCGGAGGAGTTTCATCAGTATGAGATCGACCATCGACTCGACGCGCATCTGACGCCAGGCTTCGCCGTAGTCGTGGTTCTTGTCCATCATGAGGTCGAGGATGCGGGTGGTCTCGGCATCGTAGAGAGCAAGGGCGTCGTCGAGCGGCAGGTCGAGGTCGTCGGATTCCAGCGTTGCCTGGATAAGTGCCATCACCGCATAGTTGACCATCGCCACAAACTCGTCGCGCACATCGTCCCCTACGCGATTCTCACCGCTTTCCTGCAGACTGCGGATGCGGTTGGCCTTGATGTATATCTGGTCAGTCAGCGAGGGGAGGCGAAGGATGCGCCACGAGGTGCCGTAGTCGCGCGTCTTCTTCTCGAACAGCATGCGGCATACCGCCACCTCGCGTTCCATCTCGCTTCGTGTATCTGCGTATTTATCCATATCAATTTTGTAAAACGCCGCCATCATGTTTTTATTGTATACCCTATATAAAAAAAATTCGCCGTGGGGCATGGGGGGTGGGGCGGGGTTCCCTAGGTACTCCCTAGGTACTCTCTTAATGAATACATAAACTCTGGTGCGATATGGGACGATATGGTGTCATAGCAACCCACGGGCGGGAGTGAAGAGCCATGAACCAAGAACCATGAACTGGGGGGTGGCGAGGGGTGCGTAAAAAAAACACACAGAGAAAAAAAGGAAATCGGCGGCACAATAAAAGGTTCCGTACGCCGTTATCGGATCATGACCACAGTACCTGCCTTCGAGCCTTTCTGCATCACTATCGGCGGCAGCCTCGTCGACTTCCGCCGCCCTGCCGTGATGGGCATTCTCAACATCACGCCCAACTCGTTCTACGACGGTGGCCGACACCAGTCGCCCGAGGCCATGCTGTCCCACGCCCACCGGTTGCTGGCCGAAGGAGCCGACATCATCGACCTGGGTGCCGCCTCGTCGCGTCCGGGCGCCACCCTCCCCTCCCCCGAAGAAGAGGCCACCCGCCTCAAAGAGGCCATCACACTGCTGCGCAAGGAGTTGCCGGAGGCGATTCTTTCCGTTGACACCTGCTGGAGCCTGCCGGCCCGCACCGCCGTCGAGGCCGGTGCCGACATCATCAACGACATCTCCGGCGGCCAGTTCGACGAGAATATGTTCCAAACCGTGGCCGACCTACAGGTGCCCTACATCCTCATGCACACCCGCGGCCTGCCGGGCGAGATGCAGCAATTGACTGACTACGATGACATTGTGGATGACCTCGTAAAATATTTCTCCGAGCGACTCGACCGCCTCTACCGCTTGGGGGTGAAAGACGTGTGGCTCGACCCGGGCTTTGGCTTTGCCAAGACCCTGGAACAGAACTACGAGCTGCTGGACCGCCTTGAGGAACTCACCACCCTCTTCCGCGAACCCCTCCTGACCGCACTCAGTCGCAAAAGCATGATTTACAAACGCCTGGAATCCACGCCCAACGAGGCGTTGAACGGCACCATCGCCCTTGACACGGTGGCCTTGATGAAAGGTTCGCGCATAGTACGCGTACACGACCCCAAGCCCGCCCACGAAACCATCAAACTCCTCTTCCCATGATACCCTTCGCCATAATGGGCCTGCCCCACATCCGGATGGTCGACATCATCGACGTGCTCATAGTGGCCGTGCTGGTCTACTACATCTACCGCATGGTGCGCGGCACCAACGTGATGCTCATCTTCTGGGCGCTGATAGTGCTGCTCATCTCGTGGCGGGTGGCCGACCTGCTGGAGATGCGGCTGCTGGGCGCGATGCTGGGCGGCGTGGCCAGTGTGGGCCTGATAGCCTTGGTGGTCATCTTCCAGCCTGAAATCCGTAAGTTCCTGCTCTACCTGGGCACCAAGACACAACTTGACGAGTCGTGGCTGCAACGCCTGCAGTTCTGGAAGCACCGCCTGCAAAACAAGCCTACAGTGAACTATGAAGCCTACATCAACGCCTGTATGCACATGTCGCAGTTGCGAACCGGCGCCCTCATCGTCTTTAAGCGGCGCAATGAGGTGGAGGAACTCATCACCACCGGCGAGCGCATCGACGCACTGGCTTCCAGTGCGTTGATTGAATCGCTGTTCTTCAAGAACTCTCCCCTGCATGACGGGGCAGTGATAGCCCACGGCAATCAGGTGCTGGCCGCGCGCTGCATCCTGCCCGTTACGTCGCGCCTCGACGTGGATCCCAACCTCGGCCTGCGCCACCGCAGTGCCATTGGAGTTACGGAACAACTTGATGTATTGAGCGTTATCGTGAGCGAGGAGACCGGTGCCATCTCCTATGCCGTGGACGGCGAAATACACCATGACATCAGCCCGGTGGAACTGCGCCAGGCACTGGAAAAATACGAATGCTAACACAATGACAATCATTGTATTGCAAAATATTTTGCAAGGATACTATTTTTTATCGTATCTTTGCAGCCCGATTGTGTAGTAAATTTACAATAAACAATAAATAAAAAAACACCACCACAATGATGAAAAAATCAATCTGGATTCTGCTGCTGACGCTTGTGTTCGGCGGCACCGCCTTCGCCCAGCTCGGCCTCGGCGGCGGCAAGGAGAAGAAAAGCGACCTCAACGCCCAAGTACCCCTCGACAAGAAGGTGCGCTACGGAAAACTCGAGAATGGATTCACCTACTACATCCGCGACAACAAGAAGCCGGAGAACATGATCCAGTTCCGCCTGGTATCCAACGCCGGTTCCATCATGGAGCGCGACGACCAGCAGGGTCTGGCCCACTTCTGCGAGCACATGGCCTTCAACGGCATCAAGGGCTACCCTGGCAACCAAATGATTGACAAACTGCAGCAGCACGGCGTCGAATTCGGCCGCGACATCAACGCCTACACCTCATTCGACCAAACCGTCTACTACGTCAATATGCCCGCCAACGATGCCGAAATGGTCAAGATGGGCTTTGAAATCCTCGACGGCTGGGCCGGCAACATTCTCTTCGACCAGAAGGAAATTGAGGAGGAACGCGGCGTCATCCACGAGGAGTGGCGCGGTGGCACCGGCCACGGCGACCGCCTCCGCCAGAAGACCTGGCCCATCATGCTCAAGGGCTCGCTCTATGCCGAGCGCCTGCCCATCGGTAAGGAGGAGGTCATCATGAACTTCAAGCGTCAGAGCATCGTCGACTTCTTCAACGACTGGTACCGTCCCGACCTGCAGGCCATCGTCATCGTGGGCGACATGGACGGTTACGAATACGAGGGTAAGAAGGGCGCCCAGGCTGTGGAGCAGAAGGTGAAAGACCTCTTCAGCAGCCACAAGTTCCTCGGCAAGGAGAAACTGCCCCGCCAGAGCTATGCCATCCCCGACAACAAGGAACCCCTCATCTGCATCGCCCAGGACCGCGAGGCCACCTCGACCAGCCTGTCCCTCTTCTGGAAGCACAAAAAGACCCCCAACGGCACCGTCGGCGCCTACCGCCAGATGCTTGTCCGCAACCTCATCAGCATGATGATCAATGAGCGCTTCACCGAAATCGTCGAGAAACCCACCGCCCCCATGATGTCCGCCGGCGGCGGCTACAGCGGCTTCCTCGGCCGTGAAATCGACGTCTTCGCCCTCAGCGCCGCTCCCAAGGAGAACCGCATCGAAGAGACCGCCGCCCTCCTGCTGAAGACCATGAAGCAGGTCGACGAGCACGGCTTCCTCCAGGCCGAACTCGACCGCCAGAAGGAAGACCTCCTCTCCACCTACACCAAGCTGGCCAAGGAAGAGAACAAGACCCAGACCAACAGCCTGGCCGACGAGTACACCAACCACTACCTCGAGAACGAACCCTGCCCCGGCATCCGCCAGGAGTGGAAATACGCCAAGGAGTTCATCCCCGAAATCACCCTCGAGGAGTGCAACGCCATGGTGAAGTCCTGGATCACCGACGAGAACCTCATCTTCTACCTCACCGCCCCCGAGAAGGACGGCTTCAAGGTGCCCACCGAGGAGGCCGCCACCAAGATCATCAACGACAGCAAGAAGGTCAAGACCGAACCCTGGGTTGACAACTTCCAGGACGAGGCCCTCTTCACCGAGGAGCTGCCCAAGATGGTCGCCTACAAGGCCAACAAGCTCAACTCCGCCCTCGGCTACTGGGAGTACCAGTGCCCCAACGGCGTGCGCTTCGTGGTGAAGCAGACCGACCTCAAGGCCGACGAAATCCTCATCTCCTCCTTCTCCTTCGGCGGCAGCTCGCTCTACGATGACGCCACCGCCTACCAGGCCCAGAACGCCGCCAACTTCGTCGATGCCGGCGGTATCGCCAACTTCAGCGCCACCCAGCTCCAGAAGAAGCTCAAAGGCATGAACCTCAGCATCAGCCCCTTCATCGGCGAACTCACCCAGGGCTTCTCCGGCAGCTGCTCGCCCAAGGACCTCGAGACCACCCTCCAGCTCATCAACCTCTACTACACCGCCCCCCGCAAGGACCAGGAAGCCTACGAGCGCAACATCGAGAACACGCTGAACCAGATCAAGTTCATCCGTGAGAACCCGCAGGTGGCCTTCCTCGAAACCTACTACAAGACCGCCTACCCCAACGACACCCGCCGTGTCCTTATCCCCAGCGAGGAGAAAGTGCGCAGCCTCAACCTCGACCAGATGTTCAAGATTTACGGCGAACGCTTCGCCGACGCCTCGACCCAAACCTTCTTCTTCGTCGGCAACGTCAGCGACGACGACATCATGCTCATCGCCCGCTACCTGAACAACCTGCCCGCCAACGGCAAGCAGAAGAACGAGAAGTTCGTCAACCGCAATCCCAAGTTCGCCCAGGGCATCCAGCACGCCGAGGCCGTCAAGGGCATCGAGAAGCAGGGCATGCTCATCATCACCAGCCAGATGGACGTCGACGCCGCCGAGCTCGACCCGCAGACCCGCATCGCCATCACCGAGCTGGGCGAGGCCCTCTCCATCACCGTTACCGAAATCATCCGCGAGAAGAACGGCGACGCCTACAGCCCCAGCGCCGGCTTCGACTACGAGCTGACCCCCGCCGGCCAGGTCAGCTGGCAGTTCTACATCGGCTGCGACCCCGAGAAGGCCAAGAAAATTGAGAAAGACTGCATCAAGATCCTCAAGCAGTACATGAAGAAAGGCTGCGACCAGAAGACCCTCAACAAGGTCCAGGAGCAGATGATTGTCAACCGCGGCAAGAGCAAGCAGAACAACAGCTTCTGGCTCGGCCAGATCAGCAGCAGCTACCAGCTCAATGA
>CACZLT010000024.1 GCA_902782185.1 uncultured Bacteroidota bacterium
CAGCGGGCACTGGTTCAAGCAGTGGTCCGACGGCAACACCAGCAACCCCCGCAACGTAACGGTGAGCCGCAACGCCACCTTTACCGCCGAGTTCGAGGTAACCCCCACCTTCACCATCACCGTGTCGTCCGCCAACACCACGATGGGCACCGTGTCGGGCGGCGGCACCTACCTGGCGGAGAGTGTGGTCAGCATCCAAGCCATCCCCAACATGGGACACCGCTTCACACATTGGAGCGACGGCAACACCAGCAACCCCCGCTCCATCACGGTGCGCGGCGATGCCAGCTACACCGCCGAGTTCGAGGAGAGTGTCATCGGATGGGTGGACCTGGGCCTGCCCAGCGGCCTGCTGTGGGCTGAAGTCAACCTGGGTGCCGAGCAGCCCTCGGACTACGGCGACTACTACGCCTGGGCCGAGACCACCACCAAGAGCAACTACACCACCGCCACCACCGCCTACTACAGCGGTTCGGCCTACACCAAGTACAACTCCACCGACGGCCTGACCACCCTTCAGCCCGAAGACGACATCGCCACCATCACCCTTGGCGGCGATGCCCACATACCGACCATGGCGGAGTGGCAGGAGTTCCTGAACAACACCACGGTGACCAATGAGACACTGAACGGCGTTGCCGGGCGCCGGTTCACCAGCAAAAACAACAGCAACTCCATCTTCGTCCCCTTCACCGGCTACAAGAGCAGTACCTCCACCTACGGAGCCGGCAGCAACACCTACTTCTGGTCCTCGACCCTCAGTTCGAGCACCAACAACAACGCCGTCGACGTCTACATCACCACCTCCTTGGCCAACTTCTACAGCGGCAGCAACGGCGAGAGCCGCCACTACGGCTTCCCCATCCGCGCGGTGCGCAGCAACTAGCCCCTCCCGGACACCGTCGCCGACAGAGGCCCGAACAGACCTTGGTGCGCTGTGAGACCATATCGTCCCATAGCGCACTTTTGTTTATGTATTCATTAAGAGAGTATCTAGGGAGTACCTAGAGAACCCCTGCCCACCGCCACAAAAAAACACCCCGCCGCACAATAAAACCGCCGCAATGGAGTTACCCCCTTATTAAAAATATAACACAATGGACATCAACACCCTCAACATCGACCCTTCCGCCAAGCTCAACGCCCAGGCTTGGCTTGACGGGGCATACGACGAAGCCACCAAGCAGGCCATCCGCGACATGGCACAAAACAACCCCGAAGAACTCAACGAAAGCTTCTACCGCCACCTCGAATTCGGCACCGGCGGCCTCCGCGGCATCATGGGTGTCGGAACCAACCGCATGAACCGCTACACCGTCGCCATGGCCACCCAGGGCCTGGCCAACTACACCCGCTCCCAGTTCCCTGGCGAGACCGGGCTCCGCGCCGCCGTCTCCCACGACAGCCGCAACCACAGCCGCGAGTTCGCCGAGATTACCGCCGCCGTCCTCGCAGCCAACGGCTTCCACGTCTACCTCTTCGACTCCATGCGCCCCACACCCGAACTCTCCTTCGCCGTCCGCCACTTCCAGTGCCACACCGGCGTGATGCTCACCGCCAGCCACAACCCCAAGGAGTACAACGGCTACAAGGCCTACTGGTCCGACGGCTGCCAGCTCACCGCCCCCCATGACACCGCCGTCATCGACGAGGTGCTCAAAATCAAGGCACTCTCCGATGTCCGCATGGATGCCCCCGAAGGCAGCATCGAGATTGTCGGCGAGGAGGTCGACCGCATCTACCTCGACCGCATCGAGAAGAATGCCCTCAATCCCGACCTCATCCGCAAACACCACGACATCAAGATAGTCTATACGCCGCTCCACGGCACCGGCATCACCCTCATTCCGCGTATGCTGAAGCAGTTGGGCTTCACCAATGTCAATGTGGTCGAGGAGCAGGCCGTCCCCGACGGCAACTTCCCCACCACCCCCAGCCCCAACCCCGAGGAGCGTGCCGCCATGGGCATGGCCGTCGACCTGGCCAAGAAGATTGATGCCGACATCGTCTTCGCCTCCGACCCCGACGCTGACCGTGTGGGCGTGGCAGTGAAGCGCCCCGACGGCGAGTGGATGCTCCTCAACGGCAACCAGACCATGGCCGTGCTGCTCTACTACATCCTCCGCCAGTGGCAGGAGAAGCAGATGCTCACCGGCAACGAGTATGTCGTCAAGACCATCGTTACCAGCGAACTGCCCGCCGACATCGCCTTGCGCGCCGGTGTCAAGGTCTACGACGTGCTCACTGGCTTCAAGTTCATCGGTGGCAAGATTCGTGAGCTAGAGGGTGTCGAGACCTTCATTGCTGGCGGCGAGGAGAGCTATGGCTACATGATTGGCGACTTCGTGCGCGACAAGGACGCCGTGGCCGCCTGCTCCATGATTGCCGAGATAGCCGCCTGGGCCTGCGAACAGGGCAAGTCTTTCTTCGACGTGCTGGTGGACATCTACAAGCAGTACGGCTTCTACAAGGAAGGGCTCGTCTCTGTCGTCCGCAAGGGCAAGGCCGGTGCCGAGGAGATACAGCAGATGATGCGCGACTACCGCAGCAATCCCCCTGCCGAAATCGACGGCGACCCTGTGGTGATGCTCAAGGACTACCAGCTTCTCGAAAGCCGCGACCTCCGCACTGGCCAAGTCTCCTTAATCGAACTCCCCAAGAGCAACGTCCTCCAGTTCTTCACCGCCAGCGGCAACAAGATCACCGTCCGCCCCAGCGGCACCGAGCCTAAAATCAAGTTCTACTTCTCTGTCAAGGGCGATCTCTGCTGCGCCGACTGCTTCGACAAGGAGAACGCCGCCCTCGACGCCAAAATCGAGTCTATCAAACGTAGCATGAACCTGGTGTAGCACCGTGGCGACAATAAAAATTGCACCGATATATAATAATACGCGCGAATTGCAGTTATTATAGGGTTAAAGTGGATAAATTGATGAAAAGACTAAAGCCCCTACTGCTACTCGTGACCTTGCTGTGGATGCTGCCGTTTATGGCAGAAGCACAGGTGGTTGTGGGTGGTGATGCAGAATACGATTTTGATTATCTGACCCCTAAAACCTACGAGATTGGCGGCATCTCGTTCGAGGGTGCCGAGAACTTCGATTCGCGTGTGGTGCTCCTTGTGGCCGGCCTGCAGGTGGGCGACAAGGTGAAGATTCCTGGCGACAAAATCTCCAGCGCCATCGAAAACCTCTGGAAACAGGGTATGTTCGAAGATGTGCAGATTCGTGTAACCCGCCTTCAAGGCAACATTGCCTTCCTCAAAATTCTCCTCAAGGAACGTCCGCGCATGGCCCAATTTGAATTCAAGGGAGTGAAGAAGGGTGAGGATAAGAAACTGCGCGAGGAAATCAAGATTGCGCGAGGAGATGTGGTGACGGAGAACATGCTGCGCACCACGTCGAACAAGATCAAGAGCTACTATATCGGCAAAGGTTTTACCCGTGTCGAGGTGAACCCCACCACCGAGGTGGCCGACTCCACAGGCCAGCTGACCGTAACCTTCAACGTCAAGCGTGGCAAGAAGGTGAAAGTGGACTCGCTCCTTTTCGAGGGCAACCAGCAGGTGAGCGACCTCACCCTGGCCTCCAAGATGCAGAAGACACGCGACGTGAATTTTCCCAAGAAACTCCGCTTCTGGAACAAGGTGTTTTGGAAAAAGTCGCGCTATATAGAGTCTGACTTCCGCGAGGACTTGGATCATATTGTGGCCTACTACAACGAGCAGGGCTATCGCGATGCCCGCATCGTGAACGACACTGTGTGGGACACCCCTAGCAAGAAATCCGACCAGGAGCGTGTCAAGGTGAAGGTGCAGGTTCACGAGGGCCAGAAGTTCTACTTCCGCAACATCACTTTCTCCGGCAACACCGTCTATAGCGACGATGTGCTGCGCCGCGCACTGCGTATCAGCAAGGGAGACCCCTACAACAAGCAACAGTTGGATCGCAACCTCACCTACAATCCCTCTGGCACGGACATCACCTCGCTCTACATGGACAACGGCTACCTCTTCTCCAAGGTTATTCCGGTTGAAGTGGCTGTGGAGAACGACAGCATTGACATCGAAATCCGCATTGTGGAAGACAAGCAGGCTCGTGTGCGCAATGTGTGGGTGGAAGGCAACACCGTTACGAACGACAAAATCATCATACGCGAGCTGCACACCCGCCCGGGCGACCTCTTCAGCCGCGAAGCCCTCATTCGTAGCCATCGCGAACTGCTAAACCTCAAATTTTTCAAGGAGCAGTCGGTGGTTCCCGAACCCCGCCCCAACCCCAAAGACGGCACGGTTGACATTGTCTACAAGGTGGAAGAGGGACAGACCAGCACCATTCAACTCCAGGGTGGCTATGGAAGCGGTATGTTCATTGGCACAGTGGGCCTTACCCTCAACAATTTCAGCGCCCGCAACATCTTCAACCCGGAGGCCTGGGCTCCGTTGCCCGCAGGCGACGGACAGAAACTTTCCTTAAACGTAACCACTAACGGAAGTTATTACCACGCAGCCAGCCTCTCTTTCACGGAACCTTGGCTCGGCGGCAAACGCGCGCAGTCGCTGTCCACCCAGATTTACTACAACTTCCTCAGCAGCGGCTTGCTTTACAACCGCAATGACAGCCGTTACAACACCCTTCAGATTGCCGGTGCCGCTGTAACGTTTGGGAAACGCCTGAAGTGGCCGGACGACTACTTCTTTGTCTCACACGGAATTGCATATAAGCACTATGTACTCAACAACTACACTCAACTCGTCAGCCTCTTCACCGACGGGTCTGCCAACGATTTGAGCTATAGTTTTGGCCTGTCGCGCAACTCCTACGACTCGCCTTTCTACACCCGCAGCGGCTCCGAAATCTCGTTCAGTGCCCACCTCACTTTCCCCTACTCGCTCGTCAATGGCAAGGATTACACCACAGCCTCTCCGCAAGAGAAATACCGCTGGGTGGAGTACTACAAGGTCAACCTTCGCGGTGCATGGTTTCTCAACCTTGTGGGCGATTTCGTCCTCAGCACCCGCTTCCGCTTCGGCTGGATGAGTTACTACAACAACGACATTGGCCTCTCTCCCTTTGGCCGCTACTTCCTCGGCGGCGACGGCCTTGCCTCTTGGCAAATGGACGGCCGTGAGGTCATCCCTCTCCGAGGCTACGAGAATACCTCGCTTTCTCCGGTGCAGGGCGGTTCTGTCTTTGACCGATTCACCCTTGAACTCCGACACCCCATCGTCGAAAGCGGACAGGCCATTATCTGGGTTCTTGGCTTCCTTGAAGGCGGCAACTGTTGGGACGACATCTCCAAGTTCCAGCCCTTCAAAATGTACAACTCCGCCGGTCTCGGCTTCCGCTTCTACCTCCCCATGCTCGGCATGATAGGTGTCGACTGGGGCTACGGATTCGATGGCTCCACCGGAGGCAGCCAGTTCCACTTCTCTATCGGACAAAGTCTTGACTAACCAGCTATGAAAACACGCCTTCTTCTCCTCGTCCTCCTCCTTGTTGCCGCCCCGGCAATGGCTCAAAAGTATGCCTGTGTCAATACCGACTACGTCCTCAAGAATATGCCCGACTACACCAACGCCCAGAAGCGACTCGACAAATACGTCGAAGACTGGCAGGCGGAGATTCTTGAGAAACAAGCCACACTGGATGTCCTGCGTACCGAATATGAGCAGGAGAGTTACCTCCTGCCCGAAAACCTGAAAAAACGCCGTCAGGAAGAGCTCAAGGCTCACGAGCAGTCCATTCGCCAACTCCAACAGCAGCGATTTGGTGCTGGAGGCGACCTCGACAAAAAACGCGCCGAACTTCTCGCGCCTGTCCAAGACCGCGTCTACAATACCATTGAGCGTATAGCCAACGAAAAAAACTACGCCTTTGTTTTCGACAAGTCCGGCAGCCCTACACTCCTCTTCGCCAACAAAAAATACGACATCAGCAACGAGGTGCTCGAAATGCTTGGACACAAACCCGGGGCGGTCGCCGAAACACCCGCAGAAACTAAAGGCAAGCGCCCGTCCAACCCTGAAATGAGAACCCCTGCACGTTCAGGAAATGCAAGAAATACCCCTGTAAAAGGACAAAATAACAATGCAAGAAACAAATAAATAAACACAAAGAATGAAAAAAGCTCTAATTCTCATCATGGCCGGTTTGTTCGCTTTCAGCGGCACTGCCGTGGCCCAGAAAAACATCAAACTCGGACACATCAATTCCAACGACCTCATGCAGATTATGCCGGGTCGCGACTCCGCACAGACCACCCTCCAGGCAGAGGTGCAGGAACTTGAGGCCACCCTCAAATCCATGCAGGGTGAGATGGAAAAACGATACAACGAGTACATGGAGAACCAGTCCGGCTGGACCGAGCTTATCCGCAACACCAAACAGCGCGAAATCCAGGATATGGGCACCCGTATCCAGGAATTCCAGGAAAACGCCCAGAAGCAGCTCCAGCAACGTGAAACCGACCTTCTCAAACCCATCATCGACCGCGCCAAGAAGGCTATCGAAGACGTGGCTCGAGAAGGTGGCTACACCTATATTCTCGATGCTGGCACCGCCGCCGTTCTTTACTCGCAGGACAGCGACGACATCATGCCTTTGGTCAAGAAAAAACTCGGTCTCAAATAAATAACACCGACCCGACAATCCACCAAGCGGGCCACAACCACACGGGTTGTGGCCCGCTTCTTGTTTCATTCGTGTTGGCATGAAACGGCAGTCCTTTCCCCCGGTGTTTTGTCCAGTCGCTATTTCTCACGGGGTTGCTCCGTGCAGGATGCCTTCCAACCTCGTTGATGCAAATCTACAGGCTGTTTTGCATACGCCCAAATTTCTGGCAATGAAATAGTCTAATATATCCAGTGTACCTGACTTTTTGAAAACAAAGAGGGAGTCCCAAAACATTTGGGACTCCCTCAAGCACTTATTGGCATTCTTGCCTTTATCGGCGTTTCTTAGTCCAGCGGTCGACAATCTCCTCGGTAACGGGTGTGCGGAGAATCAGCATGGCCATACGGTTGTTCTCCTGCGGCTCGTACTCAGTGATACCGCCCAACGGCACAACAACCAGTTGGTTGCCGTCCACGTTGAAGTCGCGAGTCAGCATATTGTAAGTAACACCACAACGCTTCTCGGAGAGCCACTTGTTGTGAGGTATGGAGCCGGTCAGCGAGTCGGCGGCACCTATCAAGTAGAACTCAAGTGTGTCGTCAAGCTGGGTCATTTCGCGGGCAAACTGCTGCAGGCGCTTGCGGGCATTGTAGTCGATGTCATACTTGTCCAGCTGGAAGTAGATGATGGTGGCAGGCAGATTCAAAGCCTCGTTCACCTGGATGAGTTCGCTCAACAGGTTGGTGGGGGTTCGGTAGCCGGGTTTCTTGCGCTCGTCGTCAAGTTCCTGCTGCAAGCGGGCCAGCTCGTCGTTGATGCGGCGGAGTTCGTCGGCATGCCTGCCGTCGAGGTCGTCGGCCAGATCCTGCAAGGCATCTTTCTGGCGGTTGAGGTCGGCGATGCGGTTGTAGATGTTGCCCAGCTCGTTACGCGAACCGAAGGTCTCGAAGCCCCAATCGCGCACCAGGTCGTGGCCTTTCGTCTCGGCGTTGTACTGGTTGAAGTCGCGCAGGATATTGTAGGTCAGGTTGAGGTTGATCGAGGGGATGAGGTCGAAGATGTTCTTGGCGTAGCGCGAGTTGTCATAGGACGACCAGTCCCAGGTAGATTCGGAGCCGAAGAGTTCGGCCGAGAGACCCACGCTCAACCAGGGAGCCAGGAACAGGTTGGCACCGATACCCGTGGCGAAACAGAGCTCGAAGTTGCGGCGGAAGTCGCCGATTTCGTAATCACCCTTGTTGGGGTTGACCTGGTTGCCGTACAGCATCGATCCGCCAAATCCAATGGGGGTATAGATGTGCAACCAGGTGCGCTTGCCGCGCTCGTAGCCACGCAGCAGGTTGGTCCAGTCAAGTGTTACAAAACCCATGAGATACATGGCGTGGGCGGAGAACGGCTGGTAAGGATATACCGAGCGGCCGAGGTCGTCGCGTTGTGTCTCGAAACCCGTCCAGTCCACGAAGGGATTGAGGCTATAGCGCGTCTGGCCGTCAACGTTCATCAGCGAGTAGCGCAGCGAGACAGCGACATCGGGAATCACCCATTTGCCGAATTCGACACGGCCGTTCCAGTTCATCTTGTTTCGGCGAGCCGATGCCTCCACCTCGTTGCCGATGAAAGTCTGTATACCGCCACCGAAGGTGAGATACCAGTTGTCGAACGGCGAGGCAATGATGAATGCCAGCGTGTCGCGGTCGGTACCGAGGCGAATCCATTTCTTTTTCGGCTGCTGGTATTGAGCCGATGCCGTCAGGGTTGCAATTAGTAGCAATAACGCAGTAAGTGCTTTTTTCATGTTGTTTATGTTTACTTGATGTTACTTATTCTATATTAATATTTATATGTGTCATGCCATGATTTCAGAGTGCTCATCTTCCGGGTCGTTTTCGGAGTCGGTGTCTTTCTCGTCTGCACCGTATCCATACCCATATCCATACCCATAGCCATACCCATAGCCGTATCCATAGCCGTATCCGTAGCCGTACCCGTAGCCATATCCATACTTCTTCTCATAGGGCATAAGTTTCTTGTACTTGACGGCATTGAGAACAATGGCAAGGTTGGGGAAGGAGTGGTCTTTGTACATCTCGTCCAGCGTGTGGAGGAGGCGTTTGTCGAACTGGCCGGCGCGGATAACGAATACGGTGTTGTCTACGGTGGTCTTGATGACATCGGTGTCGACCACAAGACCTGTGGGGGCAGTGTCGAGGATGATATAGTCGTATTTCTCGCGCAATCCGGCAATCATTTGCTCGAAGCGTCCATTGCTGAGCAACTCGGTGGGGTTGGGAGGTATTTGGCCGGTGAAGATGCTGTCGAGTCCTTTGCTGACAATGTCGGACTTGATGAGGCTCTCCCAGTTGTCGATGCGACCTGCCAGGTAGTTGGAGAGGCCGACGTGTTTACGCGAATAGAAAGTACGCGTCATGGTGCCGCGGCGCAGGTCAAGGTCAATGAGGATGACTTTCTTGTCGGTGAGGGCTATGCTGGAGGCCATGTTGGCCGAGACAAACGACTTGCCCATGCCCGGCAGCAGCGAGGTAACCATGATGACACGGCCTCTGGCGCCTTCGATTTGTCCCAGGAAGTCAATCTTGGCGCGCAGCAACCGGAACGACTCCGACATGGCGTCGTGGTCATGGTTGGAAATGACCAGGTCGCGGGTGTCGTCTTTCTCGCGCACCGGTATCTCGCAGAGGAAAGGCGCCGATGTGGCGCGAACCACATCACTGTGGAACTTCACCTTGGTGTCCAGCAGCATGCGCAGGAAGAAGATGGCGACCGGGATGGCCAGGCCGATGAGCAGACCCGTCATGGTGGACTTGGACTCGTTGGGTCCAATGGGTGTGCGATTGACACGTGCGGGGTCGAGTATCTTGCCGTTGGGTTCGATGGAGGGCTGGCTGATCATCAGTTCCTCGCGACGGCTGAGCAGGTGGAGGTAGAGGTTCTCCTTGATTTTCTGGAGGCGTTCGATATTCTCGATGTAAATCTGCTGCTGCGGCACTTGGCTCATTTTCGACGAAGCTTGCGAGGCCACAATCTGGGTCTCTGCGATGCGCTCTTGCAACATGCCAATATAGCCGTCAAGCAGCCTGTTCATGTTGGCGCGCAGGTTGTTGATTTCGTCCACTTTCCCGCGAACCACGGGACTGTTGGGGGTTTGGTATTTCTGCAGGTCGAGCACCAGCTGATTGTGTTGGGCAATCATGCGGGTGATGTTCTGGTCGTTGATGACGGAGCCGTGGGGAATGAGGGAGTTCCAGTCGCTGCTCTGGTTGAGTTGGGACAGGTAGCGGGCTTGGGAGAGCTGGCTGCGCAGGCGTTCGATCTCTTCCGACGACTCGATGCTCGACTGCAGGTAGGTCTGGCCGAGGTTGGAGATGTTCAGCAGGCGGTTCTCGCGCTTGAAGCTGGCCAGGGCGTTGTTCTGGATGCCGAGGTCGTTCTGCAGCAGCTTGAGGCGCTCGTTGATGTAGTCGTAGGTGTAGGCAATGATGCGTTTTTTATCATTGATAGCATCATTATTATATACTTCTATAGCCTTGTTGATGATTTCGGCGGCACGGATGGGGGAGGCATCTTGGATGGCGATGTTGAGGATGGAGTTGCTCTCGTCGGCACGCGTCACCCACAGCTTGCCGCGGTACTTGTCGGTGGCGGCATTGATGCTTTCGTGCCGGACGGTTACCGGAACGCCCTTGTAGTCGTCGGAGAAGAACCAAGTCTTGTGGATCACGATGCGGCCGATGGGGGTGGCCACGGTGTCCTCGAACGGTACGTTGAGCGGGTCGTAGCCGTCCATGTTGATGCTGATGTCGTTGTCGTCTTTGACGGTGGCGGTAAAGGAGAAGACTCCCTCCTCGTCGTTGTCGATAAAGTCAATGGTGAAGGGCGACTCGCCGTAGAGGTCCTTCACGCGGCTGACGAAGCGCGACTTGGTGGTGTAGTAGGTGTTGAGCTTGAGTTCGCGAGCCACCTGCAGCAGGGCCGACTTCGAGGAGAATATCTGCATCTCGTTGTTGACGTTGCTGTTGTAGAGGGGGCTGCGATAGAACATGTTCTTGACCGATGCCTCGCGCAGGGTCTGCTCCTCGCTGCTGCTGCTGGTGGAGGTCTTGACGATGAGGATGCGGGCACTGCTGCTGTAGACCTTGTTCTGTCCGCGAACTTGGTACCCGGCAATGGCAGCGCCCACGGCACCGCAAATCACCAGCCAGTGCAGGTTGCGCAGGATGGTGAAGAGGATGTCCTTGACGTGTATCTTTTGCGTCTTTTTCTCTTCCAGGAACGAGGTCTCGGTGTTTTCGGCCATGTGGATTGCGGGTTACTGGTTTTTGACGGAGCGGAAGACGGCGATGGAGGTTATCAGCGAGGCCAACGAGGTGAAGGTTCCGATAAAGCCCAGCCAGAAGTTGAACTGCTGCAACGCGGTGGTGGCGTTGTAGGCGTCCACGATGATGAAGTCGTTCTGCTGCAGCATGTAGAAAGGATCCTTGAAAACATCGGTGGATCGGGGGTCGAGGTAGCGCATGACCATCTTGCCGTTGATTTCACGCATGACACCGATGCGGTCGCGGCGGGTGTAGTTGTCGAGGCCGCCCATCTGGGCCAGCACCTCGAGGAAAGGCGCTTTCTCGTCTTGGATGTTGATGACGCGACCCCTGCCGTCGCCACCCAGGTAGAAAATCTTGAAGTTGGTGAAGTGGACGATGACTATGGGCTCGTCAATGTAGCCGCCGTCCCGGAGCATGTTGGTGAGCTTCTCCTGCAGGCGGAGGCGGGTGAGACCGGCCACGTGTACTTTGCCCAAAACGGGGAGCAGCACATCGCCGTTGATGTCGACCATGTTGTCGCCGGCCAGTTCCTGGAACGGAGCCACCAGTTCCGTCCTCAAGCCGGATGTGCTCACTTTGATGGAGAGCTTGTCGTAGGGGGCAATCCTGGCCTCGAACCGATTCTCAATCTCCACCTGCGAGCCGTGGGTCATGTTCTGCAGGTAGTTGATGCGCTTGGGGCTGACGCACGAGGCCGCCGCCGCTGCCACAAGCAGCATCAGGGTGAGGGTCTTTATGTTTGCGAGTTTGCTCATTGTCTTGGTTGTCGATGTGCGTTTTTATTTTCGCGTTATTTGTATATTGCCATCTGCCCCTGGACGGGGTTTAAACAATTTGCAAAAGTACCATTTTTTTGTCAACTGGCAATAAGTTAATTTGTTAATATTTGTGAGTTTACTGTAAATCAGTGCATTGTGTGTGCATTTTTTTTGTTGGGTATGGTTTTCGGGGTGTTATTTTCCCATTTTCGGATAGTGAAAATGCATTTTTCACACTAGTGTTTCACGCCAATATGTGCCGTATGATGGTGTCGGCGGCATGGCCGTCGCCAAATTGCGACGGCTGGCTGGGGGTGATTTCGCTCATCTGTCTGGCAGCCACTAGGATGCGCTGTTCGTCGGCATCGGCCAGCATGGCGGCGCCGGCCTCCACAATTTCCACCCATTCGGTCTCGGGTCGCAGGATGACACAGGGACGGCCGCAGAAATATGCCTCTTTCTGGAGCCCGCCGCTGTCGGTGAGTACAAGTTGCGAACGGTTCAAGGCCGCCAGGGTCTCGAGATAGGAGAGGGGCGGCACTATGCGGATACGGCTAGGCAAGGGCGCAATGCGCATCGAGTCAATGCGTTGGCGTGTCCTGGGATGGATGGGGAAGAACACCTCGGTGCCGTGCTGCTCCGCCAGGGTGCAGAGGGCTGACAGGATGGACTTTAGGCGCTCAGGGTGGTCGGTGTTGAAGTCGCGGTGTACCGTGGCCAGGACGAAGGGAGTGTCGGGTATGGACGAGGATGCTGACTGCAGAGCGATGGGGGAGTAGTGGCGCACGTTGTCCAGCATGACGTCGCCGCTGAAAATGGCTTGGCTCCCCGCAAATCCCTCGTTTTCTAGGTTCTGCATGGCGGTCTGGGTCGGGGCGAAGAGCAAGGTGGAGACGTGGTCGGCCACGATGCGGTTCACCTCCTCGGGCATGGCGCGGTTGAAGGAACGGAGTCCTGCTTCAACATGGTAGACAGGTACTTGCAACTTCGATGCGGCCACGGCTCCGGCCAGCGTGGAGTTGGTGTCGCCATAGACGAGGAGGCCGTCGTAACGTTCTCGGAGCAGTATGTCCTCTATGCCGTTGAGCATCAAGGCGGTCTGTCGTCCGTGGGTACCCGAGCCTACGCCGAGGTTGTATTTGGGGAGGGGTATGTCCAGCTCGGTGAAGAATCGTCCCGACATGGCGTCGTCGTAGTGCTGGCCGGTGTGCAGGATGTCTTCCTGGAGTTGCCCGGCGTATTTGTCCCTGATAACGTGTGAGATGGCGGCGGCCTTGATGAACTGTGGACGGGCACCGACAATGGTGAGTATGCGTTTCATCTAGTTGGGTTTTCGGATAGTAATAAGTACCTGTTTCACAATGTTTTTTGTACGCTGTACGGCGGCCTCCTTGAGCCATCCGCTGCCGAAAGGCATCCAACGCTGGGGATGGGTGTTGATGAGCAGGGCGCGGGTGTGGATGGGATGATGCAAGTCGTTGAGTGCATGTATGATATCCTCGGTTGTATGGAAGGCGAGGCCCTCGCGGTCCCATTGCTCCTGATAGCGCGGTACCTTGTCGCGCACACTGACGCGGTAGCCGTCCCACCGGCGACCGGTGTCGGTGAGGTAGAGGGTGGTGGCAAAGTCGGTGTCGAGCATCGACTCGTGTTCTATGCCAAATGCGTGGTAGTCATAGTGTTGCCATAGATCCATGCTATTGTGGGGCGAGCGTGGGCTACCGTGGGCACACGCCTTGGTGATGGGTGCTACCGTGCGCAGAAGTCCCAGGTTCCGCTGGAAATCGGCGATAGCCTCGTCGAGGTGGCCGTGGCAAGTGGTGAGGCATTCGTAGTGGTAGCCGGCATCGTGTCCCAAGGCAGCGATGCGGCGTATCATCCCCTCATCGTAACTCTCTGGTACCGTGCGGAAATAGTAGGTGGCCCGCAGACCCTCGGAAGCCTCAATTTCGGCGATGCGGAGCGAGTGGCCGGGACGCAGGTCCACGTCGTGGCGCAGGACGAACCGCCCGTGACGCTTGAGGGCTTGCAGAAGCGCACGGTATATTTCGGGTGTGAAGTCTCTCATTTCAAGTTCTCTATGAATTCGGTGAAGAAGGCGGTTACGTCAATCTTGTCGGCCAACATGCGTTGGCGACGCTCCTGATATTCTTGGCGGAGATTAGGTGTTTCAAGCAGTTGTTGCACAGTGCGGTACAGTGTTTCGGGTTGCGAGGTGGGGATGCCGATGGTGAGGCGGTAGATGTGTTCCAGTTCTTCCAATACCCCGATGCGTCCGGCAAAGTCGTTGAAGCGCACGGACGGGGTGCCGAGCATGGCGGCCTCGACGGCCATGCTTTGGCTGTCGCCGAGGTAGAGGGTGGCGTAGTACATCACGTGGTGGATGTCCAGCGGGTTGATATTCAGACGGTACTGCTCCAACTGCGGCTCCAGCGGACGCTCCGAGGTGATGTACACTCGGCCGTGGGGTTCAAGCATTCGGATAAGTCGCGAGGCAATCTCGGAAGTGATGCCGCCGGCGTGGGCACTAATGTCATGGTAGGCAGTGAGTTGTGCAAACCGCAGGAGGAAATAGGGCTGGTCGTGGGGAAAGTAGCGGTCGACGACCTTCGGGTCGGGGGTGAATCGGTTGGGGTGCAGGTAGGCAAGTTTATGGAAACCAGCGTAGTGAGTGGTCTTCAGCTCAAGAGGGCCGTTGTTGCAGCTGACGGGCGAGAGGTACTGGTCGGCAAAGGGTTTGACGGCACGGATGAACTGCGGCACGATGGCGGCATCGTCCTCGGCCATCACGGCCGAACGGCGGCGCAGTATCCAGGCCACTTGGGCCACCTCGGGCGTAGAGCCCACCAGCACGTCAACCCCGTGGCGCAGCGTGAACCAAAATACACGCCACAACCTGAGCATCAGCGTGAAAGACGACTTCTTCCCGCTGGGAAGTATGTTCACGTAGGGCATACCCGAAGCTTTCAGGAGGTCTTCCAGGATATCTTTCTTCCGAATCAGCACATACGTCTGATGCCCGTCGCGGCGCAAATCCTCAATGGTGTTTTTAAATAAATGAAAATGAGCTGGATGGCCCAATTGGAACAATACTTTCATGCTTCTGTGGGTCGTTGTGGGACACATTCGCGTGGCAAACGGTTCATATCGAACCAGAGTTTATGTATTCATTAAGAGAGTATCTACCGTTCCCCTAGAGAACCCCCTCAAAGTTGCTTGACAACTTTGGCCGGTATGCCGGCCACCAGGGTGCGCGACGGCACGTCGCGCGTAACCACCGACCCGGTGGCCACCACGGCTTCATCGCCGATGGTTACGCCATAGATAATGGTTACGTTGGGCATAATCCACACGCGGCTGCCTATTTTCACAGGCTTTACCGTGAGCGGATATATCTCTTTCAGAGGCGTTTGCGTGGGGATGCAGCCGTGGGCAGTGATGGTGCAGCGGTCGCCTATGGCGGTATCGTCGCCAATGGTAATCTGCTCGGGGAAGGCGCGGTCGAAGAGCATGTCGTGGCCGATGTACACGCGGCGGCCTATGTTCACACCGCTCCATCGGTACATCGTGGCGCGCCACCCTTTGAACGGCACGAAAAAAGCCAGGCGCGAGAGGGTGAAGCGCCACAGTTGCACAAGGGTGTAGCGGAGTTTTTTCGACGTGGAGTCGATGCCGTGATATTGCAGAATCTCTTTGCTGGGCATGGGTTATTCGTCTATGATGGTGAGGCGTTTGTTGTTTTTCATCAGGGGAATCTCGTCAACCAGTTCGACATTGACGGGGATGTTGAGGCGCTCGTGCCAAAAGTCGATGATGTAGCGTTCTATGTCGCTGTTGTATTGCTCGTTGACCACCAGTCGGAAAGTGATGGAGCCATCCTTGCGCTTGACCACTTGGTAGGCGGTAACCGACTGCTTGGTGGGGCGGTCGTCCTCCTGGAAGAAGCCGACGAAGCTGTGCACCATATATCGTTGACCTCCAGCGACTATGAGGCTTTCGCACTCGCGCCCCATGATGCGCTGGATGCGTCCCGCACGCACCTCGACGAGATCCTGCGTGTCATAGCGCACGAATGGGGTGGCGAGGTTCCAAAGGTCGGTGCTGACCACGCGGCCTATACCGTCGCGGACAGGGTTGTCCGCGTCGTCCAGCACCTCGAGGATGCCGTAGGCCTCGGTTACGCGGTAGCCGTCGTGGGCGGTGGTCTCGTAGGTGTTGGGAGTGCCCTCGCAACTATAGGAGTCGATGACGTCGCATCCGAAAGCGCGCTCGATTTCAGCACGATAGGCATCGGGGAGGATGGATCCAGTGGTCATCACATGGCGTGGTGTGAAATGGTAGCCGGGATGACTGTTGCGGTACTGCGCCAATAGGAACAGCGGCACGGGGTAGGAGCGGATGAACAGGGGGCGTGTGCGCTCGATTTGGACGAGGATGGCGGCCAGCGTGTCGTCGCCCATCGAGTAGAAAGGTACATATACGCAGCGGTTTACGCGATCCTGCAGGGTTTTTAGCCGTCCGTGGCGCGCGCCGTTGGCGATTTTCATGTAGGGGTCGCCGAGGCGGTAGCCGGCCTGATACCAGGTGCGCAGCTTGGCGGCCATGTTGACCGAGTAGGCCTCCTTGCTGATATAGAATGAGAAAGGCTCGCCGGTGGAACCGCTCGAGCGAGCAGGCATGCGCTTCGATTCGGGATAGAGTTGGGCGGTGAAACGTTCCACGCCCTCGCGGCGCATCGTGGCTTTGTCCACGATGGGCAGGCGGCGCAGGTCGCCTGGAGTCTGAATGTCGCTGGGTTTTATGTTGTTGTCAGCAAACCACTCGCGATAAAAAGGCACCTCGGATGCGATGTGCTGCATCAGCAGTTGCAGTCGTTGCCGTTGGAAAGCAGCCATTTCCTCAGCTGTGGCCTGCTCCATCTTGGCCAGTTGCCTGAAGTGGCGATGTACCTTTTCTCCTTTGGCCAAGTCGCTCAATGGCAGAATAATATGTTCATGAATGAAGCCCATAGGCAGAGAGGATTTTGTCCTTGATATTCTCCCAGCGGTAGGTGTCGACGGCATGTCGAGCCTGCTGGATGATGGATTTGCTATTCTCCTGGTTGTCAATGGAGAGGCGCATTTTCTCGGCCAGTTCATCGCTGTTGTCGCTCTCGAAGAGGATTCCGGTGCGACCCTCCTCGATGATGAATGGCACACCGCCCACGCGGCTGGAAATGACCAGCAGGCCGGCGTTCATCGCCTCAAGGAGCGAGACTGGCATGTTGTCCACCTTGGGCGCAGAGAGCAGGATGTCGGCGCGGTCAAGGTGGCGATATATCTCGCTGTTGTCCACGCGGCCTGTGAAGGTTACGTTTTTTAACTCCAGGTTGTCAGATATTTGCATCAGTTCACCGTGCAGTGAGCCGCCTCCCACCAGGGTGAGAGTGGCCTCGGGGAGGCTGTCCTGTAACTTGCTGAAAGCATGGAGTATGCAGGGGATATTGTAGAGTTCTTCGTGGGCGCGGGTGCAGATGAAGTCGGGCTTTAGAATCTCCCGCTGACGGAAGAGGGTAGTGTCTAGTTCTATGATGTTTGGGATTATAGTGTAAGGGAGTTGGAAACGGTTGAACACTTGGGCGAGGAAACCCGAAAGGACGATGTTCTGGTCGGTGCGGGTCAGGTAGTGTCGCACCAGTTTGGGGTGTCGCTCGAAGAACTGCTCGCCGCCGCCGCCATGGTAGGTCAGTACTATGCGTTTTCCCAGTCGGCGACCCACGCTGACACCTACCACCGCCGGCAGGAAACCCCAGTCGGAGCAGCAGTGGATGTGGAACACTTCGTATGCCTTGCCGACCTTGCGGAGTTTCCGGAAAAGTACCAGTCGTTGAAGAGGAGAAGCCTTTGTGTTGAATATATCAACGGTGTGTCCCTCCTCGCGCAGCTTGCGCTGCAGGATTTCCACTTGGCCCGAAATGCCGCCCACGCCAGAGCGGTAGTTGCTGATTAAAAGTATCTTGCTCATGGTTTATAGCATACCGCGTGTTCCCAGCTTGAAGTAAGCCCAACCCAGTGCCATGACTGGTACGACGTAGTACCAGATTTTGACAAATCGGAAGTTTTTGGCGTTGAGTTGGGTTACACCATAGGCTGCAATTATTAGCAGACATGGCAGACCAGGCAGTAGGAATCGTTCCGAATTGTTGAATCCACTTGTCGCTATGATGCCCAAATAAGCTACGGCAAAGGAGCCTATGAGGGCGAATTCTCGCCACCTTTTGGTGATGAATATGGCTGAGAATAGACCTATCAGGACAAAGCATCCCAGGAAGTTGCGGACATAGTTGCCGCCGCTGAACATCATCTGGTTCTCTTGCTCGAAGATGTGTACCATCGTTGGGAACGGTAATACGAATATCATGGGAGCCATCACCGTGGCGGTGGCGTATTGGGCCCACTGGTTGCCGCGCATGGTCTGCACCATACGCTTATGCTCTAGGTTTCCTGAACGATTCTCCCACGTGTCTTCCACCTCGGCCATGATGATGCCGCCCGCCAGGGTGGTGATGGCCAGGGCCGCATAGCCTATCATCAGCCATCGCCTCGCTTTTCCCACCACCTTGCTGTTGGAGAATAGCAGTGCAGACGCAACCGCGAAGATGGCCGCTCCGCCCAGCACTGTGCGGAAAGTGAACATCGAAATGATGAGGCCGGTAATCAGGGCGATGTTGGGAATCATGTATTTTTTGTTGCGTAGCACGTAGTCGGTTCGTTCCAGGAAGAGGGTGATAATGAATATCATCACAGTCTCTTTCATGTGCAGGCCGCAGTGGTAGATTAGGTTGGGGAAGAGGCAAGCAAATATGCCGGCAATGCGGGCTCCCTCTTCGCCTATGTTACGTTTGGCCAGCAGGTAAATCTGTACAACGGAGATTGAACTCAATATGCTGTGTATTAAGCGAGGAAGATAAATGCTTTCGCCGGTAATTTTGGCAAGGAGGGATAGATAGAAGATGTATCCCGAGTCGGAGACGGAGGGTGTATGCACGAAGGAGATGTTCCATAGGTCGATAAATGACATGCTGCGGCGGTCTAAACTCACCCAGTAATACATCATGGCATCGCGCGAAAGGAACTCGAAGGGCATGCCTGTTTTTGCCGTGTAGAAATAGTAGCTGAAAGTGAGCCATGCCACACGCAACACCAAGGAATACACAAACAGGTTGGTGATGAATCTCTTTTCAGGGATGGCTTGCCATTCTTTGGTGAATTTGTTGGCTAGGGTAAAGAATCCCACCACCCACATCACGCCGATGAGCATGAACTCCCACGGCATAGCGTGTTTGAAGTAGATGAGCGTTACCGCTGCCAGTGAACCGAGGTAGAGGTAGATGCCTTTGTCTGATATCTGTTTGGGAAGAAAAGAAACCATGTTTAACGGAGCAAGAGTTTGATTTGTAATGCAATATATTGCCGCAAGTTGGGCAAGGTATATATGGGACCGTATTGGTCAATCGTGCTGAGTTGGTAGTCGGGTTGGTTTATGATATGCAATGCCTTGTGCATCATGTCGGTGCTCTCTTGCAGTGCCCTGTTGCACAGGGTGTTCTGCCGGTCGCCTTTTTTGATGGGGATGGTTTTCTCCACGATGGGACTACCCTTGTCAATACCAGCGGCCATGCGCTGCACGGTAACCCCCATCTCTTTCTCTCCGTTGTACAGTTCCCAGAAACCGACAGGCTGTCCGCGGTATTTGCGCATATTGCCGTGGTGATAGGAGAGGATGCCTTGCGGAGCCAGGGATAGCAGTGGCTCCTTCACGATGCCGAACCCGCCCAGCATCACCATCGCGTCGGGCTGCAATGATTTCAGTTTTTGCGTATTGTCGTCTGAATAAGGAGAGGTTGTTTCGATGCAGACGACACCTTTTGCAGAGAGGAATTCCTTGGCGTTGGCCGATGGCGTTTGCTTGGCGAAGCGGCTCTTGACAAGCATCACCAGCATGTAGCCGCCGCGGCCGCGCTTGAGGTTTTTCTTGAACCGTTTTTTGGCCGAAGGTTTGGGACGGCAGTCAATCAGAGCTTCGACAATCTCTATCGTGCTGTCGTTCAGTATGGGAGCCAGTGCTTGCTGCTGGAATTCGTCCAGCGATGAGCCGCACATAAGGGCAATTTTCATTTCCGGGAGGGTTTGAATCCGTAGGACGGCTTATGTAACATATGCTTAATCAGAGCATAGAGTCCGGTGGATTTCACCATCAGCTCTGTGGTGCTGCGGGCATCGTTGACCGAGAAGCGTTTCAGCCGGAAGAGGTCGCTGTGGAGGCCGTTGTATCCCGAATCGACGGTTACGCCGCAGATGTAGCCCGCCTCCTTGGCCAGTCTGATGTCGCGCTCCGAGTAATCCCCGTTGGGGTAGGAGAGAGTGTTGATTTTCAGTTCGTAGCGTTCTTCCAAATGCTGTTTCGAGTCAATGATTTCGTGCCGTGCTTCCTTGTCGTCGCATTGTGGCAGGATGGGGTGAAAGCAGGTGTGCGATTGGAAATCGACCACGCTTTTCATCTCCTCTATTTCGTTGGTATTCAGTGCTTGCCTGTCGTTGTATTCGGCCTCTTGACCAAACCCGAAAGCGGTAAGTTTTTGTAGGCGTTCTTCATTGGAGAATCCTTTGAGGCTTTCCACCTGCGGCTTTATCTCCTCACTGTGGCGGAACCAGAAATGGCGTTGTGTACCAACGATTCCCGAGCAGAGGAAGATGGTTATGGGTATCTCCAGCCGCTGAAGGACCGGTAGCAGGGTGTAATTGCTTGCGTGCCCATCGTCAAAGGTGATTACCAATGCCTTGCGTGGCAGCCTCGATTTCGTTTGCACGGCATGCAGGTACTCCTGCAGGCTGATGATGTTGTAATGGCGCTTGAGGTAGGTGAAGTTGCGTTCGGCGTCGGCGGCCTCCATGTCGTGGAAGAGCAGAATGGTTACCTTGCCGCGCTGCACGGTTTCGCGCCAAAGCCAGGCTGCACCGCTGTATCGCAGTGCTTTATAGATAATGTTGCTCATCCCAGCAGTTTGCGTTTGAGTTTGATGATGCGTGTCATGTTGTTGGGTCCCACCAGGGCGGCAAACTTGTGTATCAGTCCGTTGCGGTCAG
>CACZLT010000025.1 GCA_902782185.1 uncultured Bacteroidota bacterium
TGCTTTTTTCATATTTCAACACAAAGGTAACACTTTTTCCCGAATGCACCAAGAACTTCCTGTTTTTTGGTGCTTCTTTTTATCCTTTGTGTTGCATTACTAACTTGAAATTAAGTTTTTATTTATCTTTTGTACCTCCACAATGTTTCTTCCCCGACATCAAGGACATTGCAGTGAGTAACCGAATCTGATGCGCGTGCGAGGTACCCTCTATTCCGTTGCCCTTGGGGAACTTTCCCCTGCTCTTTGATTGGGTGGAAAAAAGTTTTTTTTGTCAGTATGAAAAAAGTTCGTATCTTTGCAAACTCAATAGGAGTGTGAAAATGAGTCGGAATGAAGATATGACCATCCGCTTTAGCGGCTTGAAACCAGGAATTTACACCTATAGTTTCACGCTGGCGCGAGAGTTCTTTGACGAGTGGAAAATGGACGAAATTGAGGACGGAAACGTCAAAATCGATGTCGAAATGGAGAGAAAAGAACACCTGCTCCTCCTCCGATTCGACATTGCCGGCGAAGTAACCGTACCCTGCGACCGCTGCCTCGGCCTGCTGACCCTCCCCGTCGAGGGCAAAGAGTACCTCACCGTCTCTTTCAGCGACACCGAGACCACCTTCGACGAGGAGCAGCTCATACTGTCCGAGGACACCACCGAGGTAGACCTCGCTCAGCACCTCTACGAGTATGTCGCCGTCCGACTCCCCCTCTTCCGCTCGCACTCCGAAGGGGAATGCGACCCCGAAGTGGTCAGCCGCATCGCCGAGGAAGGACATACGCGCCCGGAAGGCGAGACCGACCCCAGATGGGACGCACTGAAACAACTGAAATAATAAATTAAAAAAGTAATAATATGCCACATCCGAAACACAGGTTCTCCCAGACGAGAACGGCCAAAAGAAGAACGCACGATGCGTTGGAGACCCGCCAGTTGAGCACTTGCAGCAACTGCGGAGCCGCTGTTATGTATCACCACGTATGCCCCGAGTGCGGTTACTACCGCGGCAAGCTTGCCATCGCCAAAGGCGAGCAGGAGTAACGCTATACGGTGAAACATGCACAATGAAAGTAAAGAGGGTGTCCCTTGCGGATGCCCTCTTTTGATAGAGAGACGACCATGGCAAGACATAAAGACGGCGACTCGCCCCTGATGCGGCAGTACGCCGAGTTGAAGTCCAAGTTCCCCGATGCCCTGCTATTGTTCCGCGTGGGCGACTTCTACGAGACCTTCGGCGACGACGCCCGCAAGGCGGCCGCCGTGCTGGGCATCACCCTCACCCGCAAGATGTCTGGCGGCGGCGAATACACCGACCTCGCCGGGGTACCATACCATGCACTGGAACAGTACCTTCCGCGCCTGATACGCGCCGGCATGCGTGTGGCTATCTGCGAGCAGTTGGAAGACCCCAAGACCGCCAAGGGGCTGGTCAAGCGCGGCATCACCGAACTGGTAACCCCCGGCGTGGCCTACAACGACATGGTGCTCGAAGTCAAGGAAAACAATTTCCTCTGCGGCCTCCACATCACCGACAAGGTGCATGGAATCAGTTTCCTCGACGTCTCGACCGGCGAGTTCTACGTGGCCCAGGGCGACACAGCCTACGTCGACAAGCTCCTCTCCAGTTTCCGCCCCTCCGAGGTGGTGGTGCAGCGCAAGAAGCTGCGCTGGTTTCAGGAGCATTTCGCCGAGCGCTACTACACCAACACCTTCGACGACTGGGTCTTCGCACCCGACTTCGCCCGCGATCTGCTCCTCAAGCAGTTCGGCACCGCCTCGCTGAAAGGCTTCGGGGTGGACGACCTAGACATGGGCATTATCGCCGCTGGCGCCGTGCTGCACTACCTGCAGGACACCCAGCATACCCAGAACGCCAACATCTGCAGCTTGGTGCGCGTGGAACGCGACCGCTACGTGTGGCTCGACAAGTTCACCATCCGCAACCTGGAACTGGTGGCCTCACCCAACGACAACGCCCGCACCCTGTTCGACATCATCGACCAGACCCTCACCCCCATGGGGTCGCGCCAGCTGCGCCGCTGGGTACTCATGCCGCTGAAGGAGGTGGCCGCCATCGAGGAGCGCCTCGGCGTGGTCGACTCCCTTCTGCGCGACGCCGACCTCCGGCAGGCGCTGCAACAGCAGGTGAAACTCATTGGCGACCTGGAGCGCCTCATCACCAAGGCCGCTGTCTCGCGCATCAATCCCCGCGAGATGCTCCAGCTCAAGCGCTCCCTCGACGCCGTAGGCGAGGTGAAACGTCTCTGTGCCGCCATGCCAGGCGCCCTGGCCTCGCTGTCTGAGAAGCTGAACCCCTGCCTCTCGCTCGCCGAGCGCATCGGCCGTGAACTGAAAGAGGACCCGCCCGCCAAGGTGGAGAAGGGTGGCGTGATTTCCGCTGGCGTCAGCGCCGAGCTCGACGAGCTGCGCTCGATGTCCACCTCCGGCAAGGACTACCTTGCCTCGCTCCAGCAGCGTGAGAGCGAGGCCACCGGCATTCCCTCGCTTAAAATCGGCTTCACGAACGTCTTTGGCTACTACTTCGAGGTCTATAACACCCACCGCCACAAGGTGCCCTCATCCTGGACACGCCGCCAGACCCTCACTAACGCAGAACGTTACATCACGCCCGAACTGAAGCAGTATGAGGACAAGATACTCGGCGCCGAGGAACGCATTCTGGCTCTTGAGGCGCAGCTGTTCGCCCAGCTCACCGCCGCCGTGGCCGAGTTCGTGCAGCCCATACAGTACGACGCGCAGGTGGTGGCCCACATCGACTGTCTGCAGAGCTTCGCCGAGGTGGCGCTGGTGGGCAACTACTGCCGCCCCGAGCTCAACGAGGGCAGCACCATCGCCATCCAAGAGGGCCGCCATCCCGTCATCGAGACCCAGATGGCGCCGGGAGAGCAGTATGTCAGCAACGACGTGCTCCTCGACCGCGACGGCTGCCAGATCATGATTATCACCGGCCCCAACATGTCAGGTAAGTCGGCCCTGTTGCGCCAGACAGCCCTCATTGTTCTCATGGCGCAAATGGGTTCCTACTGTCCCGCCAAGCGCGCCTCCATAGGTATCGTTGACAAAATATTCACGCGCGTGGGCGCGAGCGATAATATAAGTAGTGGCGAGAGCACCTTCATGGTGGAGATGAACGAGACGGCCTCTATCCTCAACAACGTCAGCGACCGCTCGCTGGTGCTGCTGGACGAGATAGGACGCGGAACCTCAACCTACGACGGAATCTCCATCGCCTGGGCCATCACCGAGTACCTCCACAACAACAAGAAGGCTCGACCCAAGGTGATGTTCGCCACCCACTACCACGAGCTCATCGAGATGGAGCAGCAGTTCGAGCGCATACGCAACTACCACGTCAGCGTGAAGGAGATAGACGGCCGCGTCATCTTCCTCCGCAAGCTGGCGCCGGGCGGCAGCGAACACAGCTTCGGCATCCATGTGGCGCGCCTGGCCGGTATGCCGCCGCAGGTGCTCAACCGCGCCGATGCGATGCTCCGCATGCTCGAAGAGAAGAACGCCCGAATCACGTCCGACGACAAAGGGGTAAAAAACGGAAAAAAAAGTCCCCCGGGAGGCGATTTGCAGGGTATGCAGCTCAGTTTTATCCAACTGGACGACCCCACGCTGCTCGAAATCAAAGATAAGATACTAGATATTGATATTGACACACTTACACCAATCGAAGCACTACTGAAGCTGAACGAAATTAAAAAAATTGTGTCCAAAAAGTAAAAAATATTTTGCCAGTTTTTAAAATGTTCGTACTTTTGCACCCGCTTTCACAGCAAAAGAGTGGCTTGAAATAGTGAACGCAAGCGATGCGGAAATAGCTCAGTTGGTAGAGCACGACCTTGCCAAGGTCGGGGTCGCGAGTTCGAGTCTCGTTTTCCGCTCGGCGTGTGGGTTCAAGTCCCACCCGGAGTACCACTTTATTGCGGAAATAGCTCAGTTGGTAGAGCACGACCTTGCCAAGGTCGGGGTCGCGAGTTCGAGTCTCGTTTTCCGCTCAAACAAAGAAGAGTGATTTGAAATGCTGCAGCAGCGGCAAAGCCCATGTCCGAAACAACGCCTACGCCCCCTTGGGGGTCGAGGCCGATGCACGTTGCTGAAACACATAATGCGAGAGTAACAATGTCTTGGTAGCTCAGTTGGTAGAGCAATTGACTCTTAATCAATGGGTCCAGGGTTCGAGTCCCTGCCAGGACACTTTTTCGCGGGGTGTAGCGCAGTTGGCTAGCGCGCCACGTTCGGGACGTGGAGGCCGGAAGTTCGAGTCTTCTCACCCCGACACCTTCACCCGCAACCGCAGCGGGACGCCTTGTTGGTTTGCTCGACAAGTTCGCGTTCCAACCGCCGCCACTTTAGCTCAGTTGGTAGAGCAACGCATTCGTAATGCGTAGGTCTGCGGTTCGAGCCCGCAAAGTGGCTCAAGAAACAGAAAGACAGGACATGTGCCTGTCTTTTTTTTTGACTTGACACATTATAAATAACAACAAAAAACAACAAACAAAATGGTAAAACAGTACGAAACCGTTTTCATTGCCACTCCCGTTTTGTCTGAAGAACAGATGAAGGAAACGGTCAAGAAGTACACCGGGGCATGCGCAAGCTCGCCTATCCTATCCGCAAGAAGACCACCGGCTTCTACTATCTGATTGAGTTCAAGGCCGAGGGCAGCGTCATCAACGACCTCGAGATTGCCTACAAGCGCGACGAGCGTCTGCTCCGCTTCCTCACCGTGAGCCTCGACAAGCACGCCGTGGCCTACAACGAGAAGAAGCGCAACGCCAAGAAAGAGGCCCCCGTCGCCGAGGCACCCGCCGAAGCGTAAGTTAATCAAGAGTTAAGAACCAAGAATTAAGATTTGTTATGGCTAACGAAAGCGAAATCAAATACCTGACCCCCATCGCTGTGGAAACCCAGCGCAAGAAATACTGCCGCTTCAAGAAACTCGGCATCAAGTACATCGACTACAAGGACGCCGACTTCCTGCTGAAGTTCGTCAACGAGCAGGGAAAAATCCTGCCCCGCCGCATCACCGGCACCTCGAACAAGTATCAGAAAAAGGTCTCCCAGGCCGTCAAGCGCGCCCGCCATATCGCCCTGATGCCCTACGTGGCCGATTGTCTCAAATAAAACAATAGGAGGAAGAACAGATGGAAATCATACTCAAGCAAGACGTGGCCAACCTCGGCTACAAGGACGAAATCGTTACCGTCAAGAACGGATACGCCAACAACTACCTTCTTCCCCAGGGCATGGCCATCATCGCCACCCCCGTCAACAAGAAGATCCACGCCGAGAACCTGCGCCAGCGCGCCCACAAGGAGGAAGCCCTCCGCAAAAACGCCGAGACCCAGCAGGCCGCCCTCAACGGCAAGACCGTCAAGCTCATAGCCAAGGTCGGCGAAAACGGTCAACTCTTCGGCGGCATCAACAACATCATGGTCGCCGAGGCCCTCAAAGAGCAACACAACTACGACGTGGACCGCAAGAACATCGTCGTCGAGACCATCAAGACCGTCGGCACCTACACCGCCAAGGTCAACGTCTACAAGGACATCAAAGCCGAACTCAACGTCGAGGTCGTCGCCGAATAACATAACGGTGCCCTTTCGACCCACACCGCGCCACCCCCGTTCAGAGGGTGGCTTTTTTGTGCCATAGCGACCCACCCTCACCATACCGCGCCACAGCGGTTTTTTGTTTATGTATTCATTAAGAGAACACCTAGGGAATACCTGGAGAGTACCTGGAGAATACTCTGCATCCCGGATGGCTGTGCAAAAGTTTTTTTCACCGTTTCCAAAAAAAAGTGTATTTTTGCATCTTAGATTACATGTGAAACAATATAATAAACACATATATATGAGAAAGATAATCAAGAATTTGGCCGTCGTGTCCATATTGTTTGCGGCAAGCCATGCCCACGCCGACAACATCACACCCTCCCAGGCCCGGGAGGCAGCGGCCTACTACCTGAACTGCAACACCCAATACACCAGCCTGAAAGCCAAGGAACTCACCCTAGTACACCAAATCGACAACCCGGAACTGGGCGTACCCGCAGCCTATTTCTTCACCGCACCCAACGGCGGATGGCTCATCATGGGCGGCTCCACCCTCATCGACCCCGTCATCGGCTTCTCCGGCAACGGATACCTCGACATGGCCACCCTTCCGGCCAACATGCAATGGTGGGTGAACGGCTATGTGGACATGGTCAAAGAAGCCCAGTCCCTGGACACCAAGGGCGACTACCCCGACAGCGAGGAATGGAGCGACATCGCCAACGGCAAACTCCCAATGACCAAGGAAGACATCATCCTGCTGCAAGACTACTGGGGCCAGGGCAGCACCACCAACCCCACCTACAACTACTACTGCCCCGTAATCAACAACCGCACCTCGGTGGCCGGCTGCGTCGCCATCGCCCTGGGTCAGATATGCAAATACTATCGCTTCCCGGTCCAGCCCAACGCCCGCACCCGCGTCTTCATCTTCAACGGACAAGACCTCAGCATCCGCTACGACACCGTCTCCTACGACTACTCCCTCATGCCTGCCCACATATCCAGCTCAACCTCGCGCGAACGTATACTGGAAGTGGCCAAACTGTGCTACACCATCGGCGTGGGTGTCAAGATGAACTACCACCCCGACGGTAGCGGCGCCAACAGCGAAACGGCCATGAACTTCATGAGCTCGTACTTCAAGTACCAGGGCGGCACCATCATCAGGCGCAACGGCGACACCGACACCTCGTTTGTCAATACCATCCGCCGCCAGTTGGAGAACAAGGACATCGTCTATATGGACGGAGCCTCCGACGGCGAAGGTCCCGATGCCGCCGGCCACGCCTGGGTCTGCGCCGGTTACCGTACCACCAGCAATAAGGCATTCTATATGAACTGGGGCTGGGATGGCACCGGCAACGGCTTCTTCAATCTGGGCGACAACAACATGCCTATCCGGGGCATGGACTACAACTTCAAGAAAAACCAGCGCGCCATCATCGGTATGATTCCACCCGAGGACTCGAACCGCTACGGCATTGTGCAGGTGGACAACACCGTGCTGGGTTCCGCCTATCCCAACCCTGCCATCCACGCGGTTACCGTCCCCTACAGCCTCGATGCCGCCGCCACACTCACGGTCTACGGCATGGATGGCCGTGTGGTGGAAAGCCGACAGGTGCAGGCCGGTTCAGGCGAGGCTGTGATTCGTGTCAATAACTTGCCCGCCGGCATCTACATCTACCGCATCAACTCGCAGACCGGCAAGTTTGTCGTGCGGTAAACAGGCGGAATGAACACAAAAAAGAGGCTTCTGTTGAAGCCTCTTTTTCTTTACCCCTGAGGGAACGAGACGATGAAAGTGGAACCCTTGCCGGGTTCACTTTCCAGTCGGATGCTGCCGTGGTGCAGGCGAACCACACTGGAGACATAGTTGAGTCCTATACCAAACCCTTTCACGTCGTGCACGTTACCCGTCGATACGCGGTAGAACTTGTCGAAGATGTGCTTCTGGTTCTCCTTGGCAATACCTATGCCCCGGTCCTGCACACTGAATACAATGCGCGAACCCTCCGTGGCGGTGGAAAGGGTTATCTTCGGAGCCTCGGACGAATACTTGATGCCATTATCCACAAGATTGTAAATGAGGTTGGTCAAGTGCAACTCGTCGGCCAGCAGCAGGGGGGAGAGGGCATTGAGGTGCAACTCGATGGAGCCGCCCCGGTGGGTCAAGGTCAGTCGGAAACTGGCGGCCACGCGGGCAATCAACTGGTGCAAGTCTACCTCCTTGAGGGTTACCTTGACACTCTTGTTAGACAGCTTGGCACTCTGCAGGATAGTCTCCACCAGGATGCGCATACGCTGGTTCTCGTCATTGATGATTTCGATGAAGTTGCCCCTCGACACCGAGTCCTGGGCTATGCTCTCGTCGCTCAACATCTCGCACGCCAAACCGATGGTAGATATGGGGGTCTTGATTTCGTGGGTCATGTTGTTGATGAACTCTGTCTTCATCAGGTCAAGCTTGCGCTGGTTGGCCATCATGCGGATGGTGGTAAAAAAAAGCGCTGCGATGACCACGATGAGGAAGAGACTCATATAGACATACATCCGGGAATTGCGCTGCAGGAAGAGCTCTGCACTGGGGAAGTGGAGCATGATAAACATCTGGTTTCCAGACACCACACCCACAGGATGGAATGTGTAGCGATAGGGCGACTCCTCCAGAAAATCCTCCATCTGGGCATCCGAACTATAGAGGAATGAACGCTGGTTGCCGTCGTATAGCCCCACGGCAGGGTGGATGTCAATGCCGTTGAGAAGCAACTCTTCGACAATCACCGAATCCAGAGCCCTGTAGTTGAACGCCTGTGTAGGACGGTTGGGTGTCTGCATAACCTCACCATTCAGCTGCCTGATCACTTCGTCCATGGCATGATTGACACCCACATTGAACATATTGTCGTTGATGGAAAAAGTGCGTCGGGTCTGGTAGAACTGGATGACCACCAAACTGACAGCCGCCACAGCGAAAAGCGACACGACAAAGACCCGGAACCAGCGTTTCATGAGGATTTCTTCTATTATGTAATCAATTCTGATAACGCCTGTTAGAGAAAAATATTTTTCCCCTTGGCGGCAAATCATTTTTTTTATGTATTTTTGCAAAAACAAACCAACGGATTTAACATGAAGATAGGAGTCATCATCGCCATGGACATCGAGTACCGTCAGATGCTGGCGACTCTCGGGGGCGACACAGGTCGTCTAGGTGAAAACGAGATAATACTATGGCAGTGCGGCATCGGCAAAGTCAACGCCGCCGTGGGCACTATGCGCCTCGTACAACAACACCGGCCGGAGGCCATCATCAGCACCGGACTTGCCGGCGGCATCGACCCGCAGGTGAATGTCATGGATGTGCTGGCTGCCGCCCAAAGTGTCTACCACGATGTGGACTGCGGCACGACACTTGGCTGCCAGTACGGCCAGGTGCAGGGGCTACCCGCCCGCTATGATGCCAATCCGCACCTGCTCGACCACGCCCTCACGACAGCCCAACAAGCATCCGGCAACGGGTGCCTGAAAACAGGCCTCATCTGCACCGGAGACCAGTTCATCACCGACCGCGAGCGACTGGACGGCATCAAGTGCCATTTCGACGACGGCCTAGCCTGCGACATGGAAAGTGCCGCCATCGCCCAGACCTGCTACCTGCTCGGCGTGCCCTTCCTCTCGCTGCGCGTCATCAGCGACACCCCCGGCCGCACCGACGACCACCAGCAGCAGTGGGACCAGTTCCTCGCCTCGATGTGCGACCGCTCGTTCCAGTTCGTGAAGAAATATCTAGAAACCTTGTAGAGAAGAAATGGAAGTAATTCAGAGTTTTACGATAGACCATACCTGCCTCAAGCCCGGCATCTACGTCTCGCGCCTCGACCGAGGCTTCACCACCTTCGACCTCCGTATCACGGAGCCCAACCGCGAACCCGCCGTGGCACCAGCGGCGATGCACAGCCTGGAACACCTGATGGCCACTTGGTTCCGCAACTCGGAGTCCAAGGGCGACGTGGTCTACGTCGGTCCCATGGGTTGCCTCACTGGCATGTATGTCATCATGACGGGCGACTATAGCGTGGAGCGGATGCGCGCGTTGACGATGGAGTGCCTCGAATGGGTGCTGCAGCAGGCCGAGGTTCCGGCCACCACGCCCGAGACCTGCGGCAACTGCTTGCTGCACGACCTGCCGATGTGCCACTGGGAGGCCCGCCGCTACCTCGACCGCCTGAAGAACGATTTCCATTGCGAATATACAAAGTTGCAGGTGACGTTGAGCGACGGCAAGGTGTTTGCCGACGCCTGATGAAAAGAAATTCCCTACGGGATAAAAGAGGATGCCCGCAGCCAAGAGGCTCCGTATTAAAAGAAATTCTTTTAATAGAAAAGGGAGGAACCCGTGAGAGTTCCTCCCTTTTTTGTACCAACTATAGTTTAGAGGTGATAGTTGAAGCCGATGCTGAATTTGCTCAGATGGCTGTCGAGGCTCTGGGAGTTGAGGTTGGCACCAGCGTACCAGCCGTGAAAGGCCTCACCATCGCTGGTGGCCATGTTCCAACCAAGACTGGCAAGATTGATGTAGAGATCCATGGAGAACTTGCCGCTGAAAGCGTAGTTCAGACCCGGAGTGATGTCGATGCCGAAGTAGGTCGATTTGTCGCCATTGTCACGGGGGTAACCAGTTTCTTCACTGCCGTTAATGAAAGAATGAGTTTTGCTTTCCAGATGGAGGGATACGCTTGCACGTGCTTCGCAGAAAAGGGTGCATTTTTCCCAAGTGGCAAAGTTGTAGCGGAAATAGGGGTTGAAAATGATACTGGTGGAGGGAGTGGAGGCATAGGAGTTGCTGGCATAGTTGGTAGCGGGGACACCACCAGTGGCACCATATTCACGCTCGTATTCATAATTCAAACCAAGCGCAACACCAATCTGCATTTTATCGTTCAGTTGATATCCAATTTTGGGAAGAACACGGATGTAGGTGTGGGATCTGTCATAGCTGTAATCATCAGCTATCCAGTTGGAGCCGTGGTCAACACCAAGTCTGCCACCGATAACAAACTGAGCATTAGCATTGAAGGCAAATGCTGCAAGAGCAAGGGTTAAAAGAATCTTTTTCAAATTTTTTGGTTAAACATTGGTCATTTGACGCTGCAAAAGTACGACCTTTTTCCATTCTGACCAAATTTTTTTGCTAAAGTGTCTAATTATCTGCCTGAAATGACTGGATAAACCCCTTGAAACCCTAGTATTTTAAGGAGTTTTAACTTGTTTGTTAAAATTATTGAATTATCATTCTCTTCAGGGGCAGGAATAAGAAAGGGATCCATTGTTGGAGCCCCTTCCGGATGGGTATGGGGTCTAGAAATAGAGGTCTCTTTCGCCCTCGCCAATCTTGCAGAGGTTGCCCTCGACACGCTTCTTAAGTTCCTCTTTACTAAATGTTTGCGTGAGTTTCTTGAGCAGTGCAAGCCCCTTGGCCTTGGTGGCTGGGCTGGCGTAGTCCTCGAGGTACTCGCGGAAGGTGAACATGGCGTTGGGCTTGCAGTACTCTTTTATGAGGCCGGGCTTGGCGAGGTCCATGAAGTCGGCACCCACGCGCCCCTTGCGGTAGCAGCCAGTGCAGAAACTGGGGATATAGCCGCCGTCGATCATCACGCTGATTACCTCGTCGAGCGATCGGTGGTCGCCCAGGGTGAATTGTGCGCCGGTGTTCTCCTCCTCGTAGCCGCCCGGGTTGGTCTCACTGGCGGCACTGAGCTGGCTGGCACCGTAGCGGATGAGCTGGTCGCGCATGGCCGGCTGCTCGCGCGTACTTATTATAATGCCGGTGTAGGGCATGGCGATGCGGATGATGGCCACAATCTTCATGAAGTCCTTGTCGGAGACGGGGTGGGGAATGTTCTCCGGCAACGAGAAAGGTGTGCCCTCGGCGGGTTCGATGCGGGGGAAGGAAACGGTGTGTGGGCCGCAGCCGAAGTCTTCTTCGAGGTGGCGTGCGTGTTCCATGATAGCGAGGATTTCGAAGCGGTAATCCACCAGGCCGAACAGCACGCCGAGCCCCACGTCGTCGATGCCACCTTCCATGGCGCGATCCATGACGGTGAGACGGTTGAGGTAGTCGCCCTTTGGGGTGCCGGCGGGGTGGAACTTGCGATATTCCACCTCGTCGTATGTCTCCTGGAAGCAGACGTATGTGCCGATGCGCTCGGCTTTCAGCTTGGCGAAGTCCTCCACGCTCATGGGAGCCAGTTCGACGTTGATGCGGCGTATGGTGCTGCCCTTCTCGTCCTTGGCGGCATAGGTGCGACGGATGGCCTCGACCATGTAGTTGGCATCGTTGCGCGGGCTCTCGCCACAGATGAGCAGGGCGCGCTTGTGTCCCATGCGCAGCAGGTGCAGGGTCTCGTTCTCGATTTCGTCGAGGGTCAGTATCTTGCGTTTCAGCGCCTTGTTGTCGCGGCGGAAACCGCAGTAGACACAGTTGTTCACGCAGGCGTTGCCCGTGTAGATAGGGGCGAAGAGTACCAGGCGCTTGCCGTAGATTTCCTCCTTGCAGTAGTGCGCCGTGTCGAGGATTTTGCCTATCGAGGTCTCGTCCTCCACGCAGAGCAGCTTGGCCACCTCCTCGAGGTTCAGCCCCTTCAGGCGGCGGGCCTTGTTGAGGATGTCGTTCAGCTCGCCTTCGGTGGGCGTGTTGTTCTCCAGCAAACCGTACAACTTCTCGCGGTCGATGAAATTGGTGTGTTTCATGATGTTGTCAATGTTTTGGGATTAATTGTTCTTCGACATGGTGGCCTTGCATTCCACCCCTGGCTGGCGCCCGAGACGGCCAGTGAGAGCGTTGATGCGGTCGGCCGAGCCTTCCACGATGAGCGAGATGACCGCCACGGAGCGGTCCTTGAACGGCAAACCCTGCCGACAGAGGATGATATCGGCATGTTCCGACAGAATTCGGTTGATTTCTTCCGCCGACTGGCGGTCGCTGACGAGTATGCTTATTGTTCCTATTCTCTTCTCCATCAGGTGTTAGGCTTTTGGATTAGACATTGGGGTTACATCGGCAAAGGTACGAAATAAATCTGAACTGGCGATTTTTTTTTTTTTGAAGATTTTTTGTGTGTTGGGTAGGGTTCTCTGGCAGGTACTCTCTAGGTACTCTCTAGGTACTCTCTTAATGAATACATAAACTCTGGAGCGATATGGGACGATATTGTCTCATAGCGCACCAACGCTCCTCCTTCCCTGTCGCTGGCAAACGGTATGTGTGGTCGGGACGGGTGCTTCCACACGGGAAGGTGCAAATCAGACCCGGAAGGGGTGGCGGCGCCACCAGAGGATGAGCAGCAGGCCGACGAGCATGCCGCCCAGGTGGGCGAAGTGGGCCACGCCGTCGTAGGAGTAGAATATGCCCTGTATGAGTTCCAAGGCGGCATAGCCGATGACAAACCACTTGGCCTTGATGGGCATGAGGAAGTAGAGGTAGATGTACTCGTTGGGGAAGGTCATGCCGAAGGCCAGCAGCAGGCCGTAGACGGCGCCGGAGGCGCCGACGGTGAGCGTGGTGCCGGGGATGAGCAGGGTGAGCAGGCCGGCGCCGAGGCCGCAGGCCAGGTAGTAGGTGAGGAACCGCCTGGTGCCCCAGAAGTTCTCCATCGTGTTGCCGAACATCCACAAGGCGAACATGTTGAAGAACAGGTGGGTGAAGTTGGCGTGCATGAACATGTAGGTCAGCGGTTGCCAGAGGCGGAAATAGCCGCTGTCCGGGTTCCACAGGCCAAGGAGGGCGTTGAGGTCGATGATGCGCTGCGAGTAGCAGACGTAGTAGGCCAGGTAGCCTAGGGCGTTGATAATCAGCAGGTGCTTGACTGCCGGCGGCAGGATGCTGAAGCCTTGGGGTTGGTATTGTGCCATATTATTTAAGGAGTTCTTCGGGATTGACGATGGTGATGATGCGCTTGCCGCCGGGGGTGGTGTCGGCCATGGGGCAGGCGAAGAGGTCGGCCACCAGCTGCTGCATCTCCTCCTGCGAGAGGGCGGTGCTGGCGCGGACGGCCATCTGGCGTGCCAGCGAGGCGCAGAGGCTCTGGCTGCGGTCGGCGTGGCGTTGCAGGGTGGAGGCTTTGTAATCGGCCAGCATCTGCTCGAAGAAAGGCTGCAGGTCGGCCTCCTTGACGTCGGGCGGCGTGGCGGTTGCCACAAAGGTGGTCTGCCCCACAGCCTCGAGGGCGAAGCCGTAGTCGCACAGGTCGGGCAGCAACTCGGCCATCAGCTCGGCGTCGGCGGCCGAGAACTGGCAGTTCACCGGGAATAGCAGGGTTTGGGAGGTCGGGGCGCGGAGGTCGGGGCGCGGAGTCAGGCGGTCGAAGAGAATGCGTTCGAGGGCGCGCTGCTGGTCGATGACGGCCAGGCCCGACGAGAGGGTGGTGATGATGTAGCGGCTCTGCAGCTGCAGGCAGGCGTGGGGTGAGGCCGGAGGTCGAAGGTCGGAGGTCGGAGTTTCGTTGAGGTCGGTAGGGGCAGTAAGGTTTTTGAGGTCGTCCAGTTTCATCCTTGTCTGCGAGGGGGTGGCATGAAATGGGTTGTAGTCGGGGTTGTAGCTTATCCTGGGCTGCTGCGGCACATAGCCCTTGGGGGCTGGCGGGATGTTGAACTCAGGCGGGGTGTCGAAAGAGAGTTCGGTGGCCAAGGTGAACTGTCCCAGCGCCTTCTTGGCTGCCGACCGCAGGATGGCAAACAGCGCGTGGTCGTCCACGAAGCGCACCTCGGTCTTGTTGGGATGGATGTTGATGTCGATGCGCGAGGGGTCCACTTGCAGGGCGATGAAATAGGAGGGGTGGGAGCGGTCGGGCAGCAGGTCGTCGTAGGCGCGTTCCACGGCGGCGCTGAGGGCAGGGTGCTTGATGAAGCGGCCGTTGACGAAGAGGTACTGCTCGCCGCGAGTCTTGCGGGCATATTCGGGCTTGCCCACAAATCCCTTGATGCGCACCAAATCGGTCTCCTCCTCGATGGGGAAGAAACGCTCCTTGTAGAAGTTGCCGTAGAGCTGGGCTATGCGTTGCAGCATGGAGCCGGGCTTGAGGTCGTAGAGCAGCTTGCCGTTGTGCTGCAAGGTGAAGCCGAGGTCGCAGTGGACGAGCGTGATGCGGCGGAACACCTCCTCGATATGCGACAACTCGACGCTGTCTTTCTTGAGGAAATTGCGTCGTGCCGGCACATTGAAGAAGAGGTTCTTCACCGCCAGCGAGGTGCCTGGCGGGCAGGCTTGTGGCTGCTGGCTGGCGATGCGCGAGCCCTCGATTACAATGGCGGTGCCGAGCTCGGCGTCGTGCAAGCGGGTGCGGAGTTCCACCTGGGCGATGGCGGCAATGGAGGCCAGTGCCTCGCCGCGGAAGCCCATGGTGCGGATGGCGAAGAGGTCGTCGGCGCGGTGTATCTTGCTGGTGGCGTGGCGCTCGAAACAGAGGCGGGCATCGCTGTCGCTCATGCCGCAGCCGTTGTCGATAACCTGGACAAGGGTGCGGCCGGCATCCTTGAGGATGAGGTCGATTTGCGTGGCGCCGGCATCCATCGAGTTTTCCAGCAGTTCTTTGACGGCACTGGCGGGGCGGTCCACCACCTCGCCGGCGGCTATCTGGTTGGCCACGCTGTCGGGCAGTATGTTGATGATGTCGCTCATGGATATTGCTTCTCGTAGTTGTCAAGGAATGGGATGATGCCCTTCACCGGCAGTGTTTTGTTCATGATGATGTCGCGCCGCCGGTTGAGGATAATCATGGTGGGTGCGCCGTGCACGTTGTATGCCTCCTGGTAGTCCACATTGACATTGGTACCGCCCACGTTGACAAAGGGCATGTGGTGCTCGCGCAGGTATCTCTTCCATTTGTCCACATCGCTCTCGTAGCCCACGGCATAAACCTCGAAACGGCGGTCGGGAGCCGTGCGCAGGGAGTCGTAGAGGGAGGCCAGTTCGGCCGACTGCTCCTGACAGTGGTGGCAGTCGGGATCCCAAAACCAAAGGATGACGTATTTGGTCGGGAAACGGTGGCTGCTGATCCAGTCCTTGGGGTCGGGGCTTTGGTTGGTGTCTGCCATCCACAGTTCCTGGCCGTGGGCACCTATGAGACTCTTGCTGATGCGGTTGTAGTTGTAGCGCATGTTGTGCAGCGTGCCCTCGGTAACCCAGGGACAGCGGCCTTTGAGATAGTACTTGGAAGCCAGGTGGCACCACACGGCATCCCACCCGATGTTGCGCGTGGAACGGAAGTAGCGTGGCTCGATGTGGTCGAAGACGTAGCGCAGCATAGCCGTGTCATCTCCGATGCGGGCGGCCAGGCGGTCTATCTCGGCACAGATGGTGTCGCTGTCGGCGCGGTAGAGCTGTGCATAGAAGAAGTAATTGAGTTTTCCATACAGGTTCGGGCTGTAGAGGAGTGCGGTACGCATCTTTTCATCCACTGCTGTGCTGTGCAAGCCCGTCTGCGGATCGAACAAACAGTCCCAGTAGTGCTTGCGGTAGTATTGTGCCGGATGGGGCTCGTCCTCCGGCACCTTGGCCTCGCGGCAGAGGTTGATGAGTCGGAAGAAGAGGATAGGTCGCTCGCCATAGAGCGTTTGCCTCTCGAAGGCATCCATGCGCCCAACCAATGCCTGCTCGTCGGCTTCGGCCTTCGCCCGTGTAGCGGGATCTTTCAGCCGTGCGCGAATATCCTCCATCCGCCTGTTGGCATCGTCGAGGGTGGCGAGGTAGGCGAACATCCGCCTGTTGGCATCGCAGCCTTTCACCTTCACGGTGGAGGGGGTCAACTTTGCATCGGCCTCAAGGGTAAACCGCTGGCTACCGTCAATGGTGAAGTCGCCGATGGCCTTGTCGCGGCTTTGCCCCACCAAGGCATAGATACCTCGCGGCCAGTTCCGCTTGCCGCGAAATCGGTAGGTGCCGTTGGTTGTGCGCCGTGCCGAGTCTTCCAGCAGCAACTGGTCGCGGAAATGCCGCGCCATGTACATGATGCTGTCCTCAGCACCCGCCAGACGGAAAGTGAGATCGTAGGTCTGTGCCGCCGCCTGGCTTGCGGCCAACAGCAGTGTCAGCACAAGGATAAGTATTCTCTTATATGTCATTTTTGTCTACGAAGTGTGAAAAATAAAACTGGGAAAGCGCTGTTTTATTGTGTACCGGTGAACATTCAGTCCACATGGAGTGCTGCGGTGAAAATCAGCAGCCAGTTGTCAGCAGGTTGTGCGAAGTGGTAGGCTGCCGACTGCGGTGTGAGGCGACAGACCAGGGCCACACCCCAGTCGGACAAGCCCCAGTGCAGGAGGCCGTCCACCCCGATACCCACCTCGGCGATGCCCTGCAGTGGTGCCTGCAGCTGCAAGCCGTCATACCACACGCTTCCCTCGTCGTTCTGTCCCCACAGCATCCCCCAGGCTCCACCCGCCATCACGAACGGGCGAGGGCACATGCCCACCTGGAACGTTTGGAAGAAGACGTCGAACAGCGGCTCGCGTGTAATGAGCCGCGCCTTCATCAACAAAAAGGTGTTGGCTGCCAGTTCGTCGGCACGTGCGGTCAGCAGGCAGCGATCCAGGTATAAAGAGCCGCCCCAGCCGCCACCCAGTCCGAACATGCGGCTATAGGGTACCGATCCGGTCGTGATGCCGGCCTGGCCGAAGAGTTCCAGTTGCAGGTACTTCCACTTCGGAACCCGCTCGCACTGCAGCAGGCCGCGCAGGTAAGGGCCGAAGCCGATTTGCCCGCCCTGGTCCGTGCAGTGGCCGCTGCCCGCCAGCAATTCGCCCCGCCAGCCCGAACGGTGCGACAGCGAAAAGCGCGCCTCCAGCAAACGGTAGCTTGGTAGCATATCTCGTTCGGCATCATTGGCCGGATACATCATCTGGGTATTGTCATACAGCCGCCTTTCCTGCGACCAGCGCACCTCGGCACCCGCCTTGTATCCCTTGCGCGGCATCCACGTGGCACCCAGCGCAGCACGGTAGGTGTCGCTAAAGCGCTGTGCCCGCAGGCTGGCCGTACTCAACATGCTGTTCACGCTGTACTCCGTCTGGGTGCGCTCGGCATCGGGTGTCAAGTCGTGGTCGAAAGCAACATAGGGTTCTGTCTTCCACTTGTTTCTCAAAAGTGTACCCATGTGCAGTCCCCACTTCCAACGGCGGTCGGCAGTGCCGTAGCCCGTCCAGCCGCCCAACGACAGGCGTTCCAGCGGGGAGGTGGCATCGAATCCCACATCGTAGCGCAACCCCACGCCCCAGCGCGATGCCTCATACAGGTTGTAGCTCCACACACGCCCCAAATCCACGTACAGTCCATTTTTCGACTCCTTCGAGTTCACCCTCCACAACTGTCCTACAGCACTCATCGGCAATGCAATAGCCATCAATGACAACAGTAACACTCGTTTCATAACAGCCGCAAAAGTAAGAAAATAATTCCATTCTGACACAAAAAAAGTGTCCGCCTATCCACCCATAGAGCCAAATCGGGGTCTGCCGCGACAAACATTTCTTGTCCCAATTAAAAAAAAGTGCGTATATTTGCAATCCGATACATCATCGTGATTAATCAACAACAAACAGATATGCAAAGAGATACACAAATCTTCGACCTCATCCAGAAAGAGCGTGAGCGTCAGACCAAAGGCATCGAACTGATTGCCTCCGAGAACTTTGTCAGCGACCAGGTAATGGAAGCCATGGGCTCCGTCATGACCAACAAATACGCCGAGGGCTACCCCGGCAAGCGCTACTATGGCGGCTGCCAGGTGGTGGACCAGAGCGAGACCATCGCCATCGAGCGCGCCAAGCAGCTCTATGGTGCCTGCTGGGCCAATGTGCAGCCCCACAGCGGTGCACAGGCCAACATGGCCGTGTTCCTGGCCTGCCTCAACAGCGGCGACACCTTCATGGGCATGGATCTCAACCACGGCGGCCACCTGTCGCACGGCAGCCCCGTCAACTTCTCCGGCATCAACTACAAGGTGGTTGGCTACCAGGTGAAGGAAGAGACCGGCACCGTCGACTACGAGGACATGGAGAAGAAAGCCCTCGAGTTCCGCCCCAAGCTCATCATCGGCGGCGGCAGCGCCTACAGCCGCGACTGGGACTGGGCCAAGATGCGTGAGATTGCCGACCGCATCGGCGCCATCCTCCTCGGCGACATCAGCCACCCCTCCGGCCTCATCGCCAAGGGCTACCTGAACAACGCCGTCAAGTACTGCCACATCGTTACCACCACCACCCACAAGACCCTCCGCGGCCCCCGCGGAGGCATGATTCTCATGGGTGAGGACTTCGACAACCCCTGGGGCAAGACCACCCCGAAGGGCGAAATCAAGAAGATGAGCGCCCTGCTCGACAGCGCCGTGTTCCCCGGCACCCAGGGCGGCCCGCTGGAGCACGTCATCGCCGCTAAGGCTGTTGCGTTCGGTGAGGCGCTGACCGACAGCTACGACCAGTACATCCAGCAAGTTATGAAGAACGCCAAAGCCATGTGCGAAGCCTTCGTGGGCAAGGGCTACAAGGTCATCAGCGGCGGTACCGACAACCACCTGATGCTCATCGACCTCCGCACCAAATTCCCCGAACTGACCGGCAAGCAGGCCGAGAACGCCTTGGTGGCCGCCGACATCACGGTGAACAAGAACATGGTACCCTTCGACAGCCGCAGCGCCTTCCAGACCAGCGGTCTGCGTGTCGGAACGCCCGCCATCACCACCCGTGGCCTGAAGGAGAACGAGATGGCAGCCATCGTCGACATGATCGACGCCGTCCTCTGCAACCCGACCGACGAGGCCGTCCGCGCCAAGATCACCGGCCAGGTCAACGAGATGATGCAGCACCGTCCGCTCTTCGCCTGGTAAGAGGCAAAACAGAAAAATCACAAGGGCGGCAGAAGTATCCTCTGCCGCCCCTTTTTTTTTGTAAAATATTTGGCTATGTCGGGATTTTTTTGTATCTTTGCAAAATAATTGAGAACCGACATTGGACTTTGAACAATACATAATACAAGGTGAACCGGGACGCAAGGAGCGCGCCGAGGCGTGGCAAGTGGCCATAGGGCTGCAGGCTGTCGACGGATTGAAGCCGTCGAAGTACCTCCTGCAGACGGCCCAAGAACACATCGAAAAGCGCATCAACTTCGATGAGGTCGACCGCCGTATCGCATCCTACTACCAGACCGAGGAGGGACGTCGCGAGGAAGAAGGGACCGATGAGGCCGACAGCGTGTCGGCACGCATCGCCCGCTTGCTGGCCGAGGACACCTTCACCTTCTCGCCCGCCATGATGTCGTCCATCCACCGCCGTCTGTTCGAGGGCATCCTTCCTCGCGCTGGCCGTTACCGCCAGACCAATATCAAGAAGAAAGAATGGGTTCTTGACGGGGCTTCGGTACTCTATAGTTCGGCCGACATGATTGCCTCCACGCTAGACTACGACTTTGAGCAGGAGCGATTGTTCTCCTATAAAGGAATCGACTTGCCAAGGGTGGCAAGACGTATAAGCAATTTTGTGTCGGGCATCTGGCAGATTCATCCTTTCGGCGAGGGCAACACGCGCACCACGGCAGTGTTCACCATTAAATATCTGCGCCAGTTGGGCTACAAAGTTGACAACAAGCCGTTCAAGGAGCATTCATGGTATTTCCGAAATGCCCTTGTGCGTGCCAACTACCAAAACCTTCCAGCCGGCGTGGAGCGCACGACGGAATTTCTTGAATTGTTCTTCCGAAACCTGCTGATGGGAGAGCACAACGAACTGAAGAACCGTTACCTGCACATCCGTTGGAAAAGCGATGAACCGCGTGTGTCGGAGGAAATGTCGAACTTTGGTTTAGAGGAAAGAGCGAAAAGTGTACAGGAAAGTACACAGAAAATAGCAAAAGGTACACAGAAAACATTGGAAAGTTCGCAGAAAAGTTCACAGAAAATAATTGAAATGATGGCCGCAAATCCGTATATCACGACTGAAGTTATTTCGGAAAAACTCGGTGTTACCCGCCGAGCCGTGGCTAAACAGATAGCCAAACTGAAGGAGAGAGGCATCGTCCTTCGTGTCGGCCCCGACAAAGGTGGCCATTGGGAAGTTGTAAAATAAACAATTAGGAATTATGAATATATTAGTTACCGGCGGAGCCGGATTCATAGGCTCCCACACATTGATAGAACTCTACGCGGCGGGGCACACCGCCGTGGTGGTGGACAATTTGTCCAACTCCAATCCCGTGGCTCTGAAACGGGTGGCGGAAATTATTGGCATCGAGAGCATACCTTTCCACAAGGTGGATCTCCGCGACCACGAGAGGCTGGAACGTATTTTTGAAGAACACCGCTTCAACGCCTGCATCCACTTCGCCGGTCTCAAGGCCGTGGGTGAAAGTGTGGAGAAGCCATGGGAGTACTATGAGAATAACATCAACGGAACGCTTGTGTTGGTGGACGTGATGCGCAAGCATGGATGCAAGAACATCATCTTCAGCTCATCGGCCACCGTCTACGGCGACCCTGCCGAGATTCCCATCACCGAGAACTGCCCCAAGGGGCAGTGCACCAACCCCTACGGCTGGACCAAGAGCATGCTGGAGCAGGTGCTGATGGACATCCAGCGGGCCGACCCCGAGTGGAACGTGGTGCTGCTACGCTATTTCAACCCCGTGGGAGCTCACCAAAGCGGCAGGATAGGGGAGAACCCCAACGGCATTCCCAACAACCTGATGCCATATATCACCCAAGTGGCTGTGGGCAAGCGCAAGGAGCTGGGGGTCTTCGGCAACGATTACCCCACACCCGACGGTACCGGGGTGCGCGACTACATCCATGTCGTAGACCTCGCCGCCGCCCACGTTTGTGCATTACAGGCTATTGCGCGCCGTTGTGGCATAGGTATATATAACGTTGGAACAGGTCATGGCTATTCCGTCCTCGACATGGTGAATGCTTTCATCCGGGTCAACGGTGTCGACGTACCCTACAGCATCAAGCCGCGCCGTGCGGGCGACATCGCCACCTGCTACTGCGACCCTGCCAAGGCGAAAGCCGAACTGGACTGGGAGGCCCAATACGGTATCGACGACATCGTCCGCGACAGCTGGAACTGGCAGCGGCAGAATCCCGACGGATACCCCGCCGTCTGACCATGCTTCAAATGTAGCCGTCCACCGCGCCGAAGTCGAAGCCATCGACGAGGATGCGGCCTTGGGTGGTACGGCCGAGGAAGCAGCAGTTAAGGCGCGCCTCTGTGAGCTTGAGCAAGAAAGCGTCGTCCTGATTTTCAGGAAGGAGTGCGATATATCGGCCCCCTTCCTCACCGAAGAGGAAGGCATCGAGTCTCACTTCGCGCGGGGTCAGGATGTCAAAGCCGCGCGGAGCGACGAAGCGCAGAAGAGAGCAGAAGAGGCCACCCTCCCCCACCCTACGGCTTTCATCGACCAAGGAGGCCTCGCGTAGTGCTCCGAGTATCAATTCAATATATTGGCAGTCCTCGTCCTGACCATTGGTGGCCATCGGCTCGCTCACCAGGTGGAGGTAGCTGCGGGCGTACTCGCTATCGGCGAACTCGCATCCGACGTTGCCGACCAGATAGAGCAGCAAGCCGGTGGCCAAATGAGAATTGAAAAATGAAAAACGAGAATTGGCACAGAGTGTCTTGGCAATGTCAAGACACTCCTTGACCTTGGGCTCACGGATGGCTTTGTGTTCGGCCTGGCCGAAGTAGAGGTAATCGTCGCGATGCACGGTGTGGTGCTGGCCTCGAAGCCAGCCGTAGAGGCTCTGCTGACTACCGTTGCTTTCCCACATGGCCAGCAGAGTGGAGAGCTCATCAATGGTGGGCTGGCGTCCTATGATGTCCAGCACCTCGTCGTATGCTTGACGTGAAATGCCGAGACCTTCGGCCTGCTCGAAGTCAACAGGCTGGTCGCTCATCGGCGATAAGTTTCTCGAAGAGGGCGGTGCAACCGACAGTAATGTCCTCGTAGGCGATGCTGAACTTGCGGGTGTACCAGGGATCTTCCACGCCGCGACCGTGGTGGGCGGTATCACTCTTGGGCGTGTGGTCGAGCAGGAGCGAGATCTTCCCTTCGGGGTCGCCGCCGAAGAAGCGGAACAAATTCCGGAAATTGGCCTCATCCATGCCGACAATCATGTCGTAGTATCCGTAGTCGTCAGCGGTAATCTGGCGTGCGGTCTTGCCCGGGCAGCCGATGCCGTGCTCGGCCAAGGTGCGTTTGGCCATGGGGTAGACGGGGTTGCCCGCCTCCTCGTCGCTGGTACCGGCGGAAGCCACTTCAAATTGACTTTCCAGCTCGGCGCGACGCACCAAGCGCTTGAAGATGAATTCGGCCATCGGACTACGGCAGATGTTGCCGTGGCATACAAAAAGTATCTTTCTGTTCATCGCAATAGAGGGTTATAATGTGTTCGCGATTTGCGGTTCATGCTGCAAAAGTACACAATATTTCTGACATGGACAAAAAAAAGATGCCGCAAGGGCATCTTTTTTTCATCCAAACCATATCGCAAGGGGGCTTCCGGCTAGCGGCGGCGCTCCTTAATACGGGCTTTCTTACCGGTCAGATTGCGCAGATAGAAGATGCGGGCGCGACGCACAGCACCGCGCTTGTTGACATCAATCTGCTCGATGAACGGGCTGCTGAAGGGGAATATGCGTTCCACTCCAACGCCGTTGGTGATCTTACGGACAGTAAAGGTCTCGGTCGAGCCAGAGCCACGGCGCTGCAGCACAACGCCCTGGAAGTTCTGGATACGTTCTTTGTTTCCTTCGCGGATCTTGTAATGGACAGTGATGGTATCGCCAGCCTTGAACTCGGGGAACTCCTTGCGTTCAGTCAAGTTTTCCACAAATTGCATTAATTCAGTTTTTCCCATGACTATAAGAGTTTTTGCAGGTTAGACAATTTACTTTTTCACCATCTTTACAACAGCGGTGAAAGCCTCGGGATGGTTCATCGCGAGGTCGGCCAGAACCTTGCGGTTCAACTCGATGCCGCTCTTGTGAAGTTCGCCCATAAAGACGGAGTACGAGACTCCGTTGATGCGGCAACCGGCATTGATACGGTTAATCCACAGCGAACGGAATTCGCGCTTCTTGTTCTTACGGTCGCGGTAGGCGTAGGTCTGCCCCTTCTCCCACTTGTTCTTGGCGACGGTCCACACGTTTTTACCTCTGCCCCAATAACCTTTGGTGCGGTTGAGGATTTTCTTTCTGCGTGCCCTGGAGGCAACAGCGTTTACTGATCTTGGCATAACGTTTTAATTGTTTTTTCGTTCAGGCGGCAACGCGGTGCCCGTAGGCTAACCCGCTGCACTTGTTAGCACTGAGCAATGGTTAATAACTCCTGGTTGACTAGGCAAGCAACATGCGTTTCACGCGGGCCTCGTCGTCGCGGCTCACGAGAGTCGTGTGGTCGAGGTTGCGCTTCTGGGTCGTCTCCTTCTTGGTGAGGATGTGGCTGTGGTAAGCATGCTTGCGCTTGATCTTGCCGGTGCCGGTGAAAGCGAAACGCTTCTTGGCAGCGGACTTGGTCTTCATTCTAGGCATTACTTTACTGTTTTTTTAAGTTAGACTATATGTGATATGGGTTGGATTTCTCAATCTTTCTGTTTCTTGGGGGCGATGATCATCAGCATCCGCTTCCCTTCCAGGCGCGGCATCTGCTCCGGCTTGCCGTATTCCAGCAGGGCTTCGGCGAACTTCAGCAGTTGCTGTTCACCCTGCTCCTTGTAGACTATCGAGCGGCCGCGGAAAAAGACATCCACCTTCACCTTGTTGCCCTCCTTCAGGAAGCGGATGGCGTGGTTGAGCTTGAACTCGAAGTCGTGGTCGTCGGTCTGGGGCGAGAGGCGGATCTCCTTGATGACAATCTTGGTCGAGTTGGCCTTGCGCTCCTTCTCGCGCTTCTTCTGCTCGTAGAGGAACTTCTGGTACTCGATGATTTTGCACACCGGCGGGTTGGCGTTAGGCGAAATCATCACCAGGTCGAGTCCCTGGTCGTAGGCACGGCGGAGGGCCTCCTTGGTGTTCATGATGGTGGGCTCCATGCCGTCGCCGACGACGCGTACCATCGGCACGTCGATGCGCTCGTTGGTCAGGTGTTCGGGCTCTTTCTTCACGGGGCCCCTGCCGCGGTTGCCGGCAAATGAGCCGGGTCTGAAGGGTGTTGCTATAACTTGGTTCTCCTATTTTTATTTACTGCATTACTGCTTCTATCTCGTCCTCAATCACCTTGGCGAATGCCTCGGATGTCATGGCGCCGAGGTCGCCGGCGCCCTGGCGGCGCACGCTGACGGTGCCGTCGGCCACCTCCTTCTCGCCCAGGATGAGCATGAAGGGCACCTTGGCCACTTCGGCGTCGCGTATCTTGCGGCCTATCTTCTCGCTGCGCTCGTCGATGGTGCCCGCGCCTCGTCGATGTACTTCTCGCTGACAGGCAGGATGATGAACTGGTCGGGCGTGAGCCACAGCGGGAATTTGCCCCCAGTGTGCTCTATAAGCACGGCGCAGAAACGCTCCATCGAGCCGAAGGGGGCGCGGTGGATCATCACCGGGCGGTGCTTCTGGCCGTCGCTGCCGATATACTCGAGGCCGAAACGCTCAGGCAGGTTGTAGTCCACCTGGATGGTACCCAACTGCCAACGGCGGCCGATGGCATCCTTGACCATGAAGTCCAGCTTGGGACCGTAGAAGGCCGCCTCGCCGAGCTCCACCTTGGCCTTGAGACCTTTCTCCTGACAGGCTTCGACGATGGCCTGCTCGGCGCGCTCCCAGTTCTCGTCGGTGCCGACGTACTTGGTGGTGTTGCTGGGGTCGCGGAGCGATATCTGAGCCTCGAAGTTCTCGAAACTCAATGCCTTGAAGATAATCTCGATAATCTCCATCACCTTGATGAACTCCTCCTTCACCTGGTCGGGGCGGCAGAAGATGTGGGCGTCGTCTTGAGTAAATGAACGCACGCGCGTGAGGCCGTGGAGCTCACCGCTCTGCTCGTAGCGATAGACGGTGCCGAACTCGGCCAGGCGCAACGGCAGCTCGCGGTACGAGAGCGGCTCGTTCCTGTATATCATGCAGTGGTGGGGGCAGTTCATGGGCTTGAGCAGGTACTCCTCGCCCTCCTCGGGGGTGGTGATGGGGCGGAAGGAATCCTCGCCGTAGTGGTCCCAGTGGCCGGAGGTAACATACAGTTGCTTGCCGCCGATATGGGGGGTCATCACCTGCTGGTAGCCGTAGCGCTTCTGTATCTTGGAGAGGAACTCCTGCAGGCGCAGGCGCAGGTCGGTGCCCTTGGGCAGCCAGATGGGGAGCCCCTTGCCCACCATCTCGTTGAACATGAACAGGCCCATCTCCTTGCCAATCTTGCGGTGGTCGCGCTTCTTGGCCTCCTCGAGCATGGCGATGTACTCGTCGAGCTCTTTCTTCTTGGGGAAGCTGATGGCGTAGACACGGGTCAGCTGGGGACGGTGCTCGTCGCCACGCCAGTAGGCACCGGCGAGGCTGAGCAGTTTGACCGCCTTGATGGGGCTGAAGTCCACCAGGTGCGGGCCGCGGCAGAGGTCGGTGAAGGCGCCGCTCTCGTAGAACGAGATGGTGCCGTCCTCCAGGTCGTTGATGAGCTCCACCTTGTAGTTTTCGTTGCGGCCGTTGAACTCCTTCAGGGCCTCGGCCTTGCTCACCTCGCGGCGGCAGATGGGGGTCTTGGCGGTTACCAGTTCCTGCATCTTCTTCTCAATCTTGGGGAAATCGTCGCTGGAGACCTGGTACGGGCCGAAGTCGATGTCGTAGTAAAAGCCGTTCTCAATGGCGGGGCCGATGCCGAACTTGATACCCGGATAGAGTTCCTGCAGGGCGCTGGCCAACAGGTGGGCGCTGGTGTGCCAAAAGGTGTGCTTCCCCTCCTCGTCGTTCCAGGTAAGCAACTGCACGGTGGCATCCTCGCCAATAGGGCGGTTGAGTTCGGTTACCTGGCCGTTCACTTTGGCCGACAGCACGTTGCGCGCCAAACCCTCGGAGATGCTTTTTGCAATGTCCAAGGGGGTTACACCAGCCTCATGCTGATGCACGGAACCATCTGGTAATGTTATATTTATCATCACTTTATGTCTCTTATATGCATACTATTTCAAACTGCAAAGATACAACTTTTTTATAATGTGGTGAAAATATTTTTCACACGGGGATTCCAAGGGGGAGGGGTGAGACTGTAGGGGCGAATCATTATTCGCCCCTACGGCGCGGGTTGTAGCAAAAGAAAAAGGGGCGAATCAAATTCGCCCCTGTGGAATGTGGGTTGTTTGCGCCTCAAGGGGTAACGGCCTCGAAGATGGCGGTGTAGCTCTTCGTACCATCCACGAGGACGTAGCGGCTGGCATTCTGCCAACCGGCGCCGCTATCGGCCCACCTGACGAACTTATAGCCCGCATTGGGGGTGGCCCTAAGCCGGGTACTCTGGCCCACTGTGAACTCGCCGCTGCCGGTAACGGTGCCCATGGCTGTGTTGTTGGCGGTGGCGGTAATCTGGTACTTGGGCAGCGCCTCGAACTGGGCGGTGGGCGGTGATGACGGCCACCTGGTCGACGTCGTAGTTGCCGCCGCCGGAGGCGGTGCCCATCGCGTCATCGGCGGAGGTGACGGTGATGGTGTATTCGACTATGGCCTCGAACTGGGCGATGTAGGTGGTGTCGGAGTTGATGGCGATGTAGCGGGGGTTGCTGGTGTTGCCGTCGTGCCACTGCGTGAAGCGGTAACCGGCCTTGGGCGTGGCCTTGATTTGCACATCCTGGTCCTGCAGGACGGTGCCGCCGCCGGTAACGGTGCCCATCGAGGCGTCGGCGGTGGTCACGGTGAGGGTGTAGGCGGTGGTGGTGTCCACGCCGATGATGACGCGGGTGTTGCCGAGCACCTTGGCGTCGTTGCCGCCGCCATAGACGTTGCCCATCACGGTGCCGTGGTGGATGTGCACCTTGGTGGAGTAGTTCTCGGCGGGGTGGTCGATGACGGCGGTGCTACCCTGGCCGCCGCCGAAGACGTTGTTCATGACGGTGCCGGAGTACATATCGACCACGGGGATGTAGTTGTCCTTGCCGGAGCCGTAGGAGGCATTGCGGCCACCACCGTAGACGGAGCCGGTTACGAGCGGGCGGTTGCGGTGGGCCTTGTTGCCGTCGGCGGTGCTGGCGGCCACCGAGTCGGGGGTGCCGATATTGACCTTCACCCTGCCCATGGGCTTGCCGGTGGCGTCGTTGGCGCCGAAGACGTCGTTGACCTGTCCGCCGAGGATGTTGACTTCCACATCGCCGTACACGGTGGCGAAGGCGTTGTCGGGACCCCAGGCGCCGCCGAAGATGGCGCCGCCGAGGTGCCTGCCGGAGTAGAAATTGACGGTGGTCCTGTAGTTGGTGTTATAGCCTTGGCCCTGGGCCTCGGAGGTGTCGATGGAGGTGCTGTAGATGGGGTAGTCCCAACCGCTTATGAGGTACGTGCCGATTTGTGTGCGGGTAATGCTGCCGCCGTTGGTGGTGCCCTGCTGGCTGCCGCCGTAGATGTCGCCGTAAATGGTGGGGCCGTCGGTGCCGGCGGCGCCGAAATTGAGGGTTACATCCTTGAATACGGCCGTCTCCTTGCCGAGGCCGCCTCCGCAGACCACGGCCGGGGACTCGGGCGTGCCGACGGTGCCGCCGAGGATGTCGAGGGTAACACTCTCGGTCATGAAGCCCCAGGTGTTGCAGCCGCCGTAGATGCCGCGCTTGACGAGGCCGCCGGTCATGCGTATGTCGGCCATGCGGCTCATCTTCTGGTTGGAGCCGCCGAAGACACGTCCTCCCACCTCGCCGCCGAGGATGCGCAGGGTGGCCATGCCCTTGGCGCGCGAGTCTTTGGTGGTGTCGGAGCCGCCGGACTGGCCGATTTTGTTGGCTTTATCCTTGGCCAGGGCTTCCTCGAAGCCGTTACCGGTGTTGTTGTAGCCGAAGTTGCCGCCACCGTAGACGTCGCCTTCCACGACGACGTTGTCGGCCACATAGACAAAGGAGCTGTCGATGCGGCCCATGCGGTGGAACTTGTAGGCGTTTTCGTTCCAGTC
>CACZLT010000026.1 GCA_902782185.1 uncultured Bacteroidota bacterium
CCCGTGCAGTGTGGAGAGCTTCGGGCAGCTGCGCGAGGCTACGGAGGCACTCTGCAAGATGCCGCAGGTGAAGATGATACGCGCCGGCGTATGGAAACCACGCACCCGTCCGGGAGGCTTCGAGGGCCTGGGCGAACCCGCCCTGCGATGGATGCAGGAACTGGCGGCGGAGTACAACGTGAGGTACTGCTGCGAGGTAGCGCGCCCCGAACACGTGTCGCTGTGCCAGCGATACGGCATCGGCACGGTATGGATAGGTGCGCGCACCACCGGCAACCCCTTCATGGTGGAGGAGCTGTGCGAGGCACTGAAGGATAGCGGCATGCAGGTGATGGTAAAGAACCCGATGAGTCCCGACGTGCGGCTGTGGACCGGTGCCATTGAGCGGATGCTGCGAGCGGGTGTAGTGGATGTGGCGGCAGTGCACCGCGGCTTCGACGTGTACAACAACGAGGGGCTGCGCAACGCACCTATGTGGGAACTGGCCATGACGCTGCGGCGCGAACTGCCGGAGGTACCCATACTATGCGATCCCAGCCACCTAGCCGGAAGCCGCCGTCTGGTGGAAGATTTGGCACTGACGGCCATGCAGCTGGCCTACGATGGCCTGCTGGTGGAAGTGCACCCCCACCCTGCCGAGGCATTGAGCGACGCCAGCCAGCAGCTGACCCCCCGCGAACTGGAGACGCTGCTGGCAAAACTACACGAACAGACCCGTCAAAGCACCGACGACGAAGCCCAACGCCTGGCACCGCTGCGGAGGCAGATGGACGACGTAGACCACGAACTACTACGGCTGCTGGCGCGTCGTATGGAACTATCGAAGGAGATAGCCGGCGAGAAACGCAAGACCCACATGGCCGTCTACCAGTCGAAACGCTGGAGCGAGGTGCTGTCCGACCGGCTGCGGGTGGCCGAAACCCTGGGGCTGAAGGCCGGGTTTGTGAGGGAACTGATGGAGAAGATTCACGGCGAAAGCTTGAGGGTACAAATTGAAAAATAAAAAAACCCCGTCCAAAGAACCAGACAGGGTCATCGCAAAACTATGAAAAAAAATTTCTTTTACTCTTCGGGTACCACGGAGACGTAACTGCGGTCGCGGGCGCCACGGTGAAATTTGACGACACCGTCGACGAGGGCGAAGAGGGTGTGATCGCGGCCGATGCCGACGTTCTGACCGGGGTTGTGGGCGGTGCCGCGCTGGCGAACAATGATGTTGCCGGCGATACACTTCTGACCGCCAAAGATTTTGACACCAAGTCGTTTGCTTTCGGATTCGCGACCGTTGTTGGAACTACCTACACCTTTTTTGTGAGCCATACTATCTTGTTTTTAAAAGGTTAGACACTGGATTGATTAGTTGATGCTATCGATTTTGATTTGGGTCAGATAGTCGCGGTGGCCATTCATCTTTTGGAAGCCTTTGCGACGGATTTTCTTGAACACCAAAACCTTATCGCCCTTGAGATGGCGGAGGACAGTGGCCTTGACGGAGGAGCCGTTGATGTAGGGCTTGCCGATTTCGACCTTGCCATCATTGTCTTTAAGCATCACGGTGTCAAAAGAGACTTCGCTACCCTCATCGTTGTGGAGGCGGTTGACGAAGATCTTCTGATCTTGGGCGACCTTGAATTGCTTGCCTGCGATTTCTACGATTGCGTACATTTCTAATTTGTTGTTTTTTAATTACTTTCTGTCATTTTGAGGGATTTTTTCCCTTTATTTCGGACTGCAAAGATACGACCTTTTTTGAAACTGGCAAAATATTTTTGATTTTTTCATCTGCAAATCAGTGCAATGAGAGTAAACAAACATATATAATCAATTATGTTACAATGTATTATATACACCCAACAGGTATTCTCCTCGTATATGGTTCAACTGTGGGCGGATATGACCCTCTATGGCCCTGGTTTCAGCGGAGGGTGTCGGGGTTGAAGGAGAATGAGGAACTGGCGGCGCCGGCGAAGACTCCGAGGGCACCGTCGAGGTTGGATCGCACCTGACTCTGTTCGGTGAAGAAATTGCCAGAGGAGGTTTGGCGGGAGACGTCAATGAGGTAGCGCAGACGTGCGGGGGTGAGGGACTGGAGGGTTACGGTGTATTCGTGTTTGAATGGAGGTATCTCATTGGTGTCCACAATATTGAGGATGTCGAGGGCGATACGGCAAGGCTGGCCGTTGATGGCGCTGTCGAGAAAGAGGTTACGGGTGTAGAGATAGCCCATCATGGGGATGACGAGCGAGTTGGAGCCGGTGATTTCCGGGTTTTCGGCGAGGAGGAAGTAGGTGGTGCGGACGGTGTCGATGGTGTCGATGGTGCGCTGCCAGTCGTTGCGGCGGAGGCCGCTATCGCGGACAGAGACGGTAAGGTTGTAGTATTCGCGATAGTCGGGGAGGTCGTGGAGGGTGAAGAGGGCACGGTAGTAGCGGAGGGCTGTCCCCGGAGCGCGGTTGGCGACGGCGATGTCAGTGAGGCGCGGGCGATAGGGGACGTAGGTTTGTCCGTAGATGTCGCCCTGTGGCGTGGAGACGTGAATGCCTAGGGTGTCGCCCTCGGCGACGGTGTAGGGGAAGAAGTATCTGCAACGGGAGACAGAGTCGGAGGTGTAGGGGATACCGTTGGCAGTGAGGGTGAGGGAGGCACCGGCGACGGGGTGGTCAGTGGAGGGGTCGAGGAAGAAGCCCGTGTGGGCGAAATAGACGAAGGCGCGGCTGTCGGGGACGGGGAGCCCGTTGAGGACCAGTTTGGCAGCGGAGGGATCGTCGTCGATAGGGATGACTTTCTCGCACGAAGCAAAAAACAAGAGGAGGAGAACTGGGAATTGGAAATTGGAGATTGGAAATTTATGTCTCATGTGCCGCTGACTGTTTTTTATATATAATTGGTTACATTTAAAAATAGAGAGTGTAGCCTGCGGAAGGGAGTATGGGGAAGAGCGAGAGCTGGACGAGTGCGGTAGGGTAGTTGCGGTAGGTGTCGCGCGTGGAGCGGTAGAGCATATAGGGGTTCTGCCGATTGTAGACGTTGTAGATGCTGACATCGATGGTGCGGCGGCAGCGTTTCCATTGCCTATGGAAGTTGGCACCGAGGTCGAGGCGGTGGTAGTCGGGCATGCGGTAGTTGTTGCGCCCCTCGACGTCGCTGATGGTGCGACCGTAGCCGAGGCCGTTGTCATAGTCGTCAGGGTCCTCCTGGGCCACAGGGTAGGTACGCGTGGCGAGCGAGGCGGCGTTGCCGGTGGAGTAGACCCAGGTGGCGCTGACGTCGATGGTGGGCGAAATCTTGTAGGAGAGCACAATCGAGAGGTCGTGGCGGCGGTCGTACTTGGCGGGGAACTCGCGACCGCCGTTGATTACCTGGCCCGGGCGGTCGAAGAGGTGCGTGGTGCGGCTCCAGGTGTAGCCCACCCAGCCGCTGAGGTCGCCGAAGTCGCGTTGGGCGAGGAACTCGATGCCGTAGAGGAAGGTGGCGCCGTCGCGGTACTCGATGATGTTGTTCATGTGCTTGTAGTAGGCTTCGACCGAGAGGTCGGCGATACCGCTGAGGGTGTAGAAGACACCGGCGGCCACCTGGTGCGAGGTCATGGGCTTGACACGGTCGGTAACCGGCACCCAGAGGTCGGTGGGCAGGGTAACGCTGGTAGTGGAGAGGAGGTGCACATACTGGGTCATCATGGCGTAGCCGGCCTTGACCGAGAGGTCGGGCGAGAGCATCACGCGTCCCGAGATGCGCGGCTGCAGCGAGGGATAGAACGAGTTCTGCACCTTGAAGGCGCTGAGGTGGAGGCCGGCATTGAGCTTGACGGCCTCGGTGATGGACCAGTCGTCCTCGATGAAAGCCACAATGTCGTTGGCCGGAATGACGCCGGCGTTGCGGCTGGTGTCCATACGCAGCGCGCCCTCCATCTGTATGGAGTCGAAGTAGTCGATGCTGCCCTCCACCACCTCGGGCGAGAACCAGTGGCGGGTGAAGTAGGCACCGAACTTCACGTCGTGGTCGGGGTTGGGCGTGAAGTCGAAGTCGGCACGCAGGGTACCCTCCTTGATGCCCGACTTGTAGTCGCCGCTGACGGTCGACGGGTGGGGGTCCGACGGCGAGGCCAGTTTCTCCACACTGCCGAGGATGTCGTTGTGGTACTGCGTGTAGGAGGCCGAGAGGTTGAAGAAGAGGCGCGGCGTGAGGGCGTAGTTCCAGCGGAGGGAGCTGACCAGGTTGCCCCATTGGGTGGAGAATCCGAGGTACATATCCTCGCCGAGCGAGGTAACGGTGTTCACCTTGCCGTGCAACTTGTCGTCGCCGCTGTAGAACGAGAGGTAGAGGCGGCTGTGGTCGTTGAACTTGTGGGTTATCTTGGCGTTGAGGTCATAGAACCAGTAGCCGGCATCGTACTTGGCGCGGCTGACCACGTCGGGCGCCGGCTCCTCGTCGGCATCCATGAACCGCATGATGACAGGGATGAGCAGCAGCTCGGCGTAGGTGCGGCGGGCCGAGATGCTGAAGGTGGTCTTCTCCTTGACAATGGGCCCCTCGAGGTTGAACTTGGCCGAGATGAGACCCACCGAGAGGTTGCCGTGCAGCTCGCGGTCGTTGCCGTTGTTCTGCGTAACGTCGAGCACCGCCGAGAGGCGGCCGCCGAAGCGGGCGGGGAAGGAGCCCTTGTAGAGCGTAACGTTCTTGATGGCGTCGGTGTTGAAGGCGGAGAAGAAGCCGCCCATGTGGCTGACGTTGTAGAGCGGCACACCGTCGAGGAGGAAAAGATTCTCGTCGGGGCCGCCGCCGCGGACATGCATGCCGCTGTTGCCCTCCGAACCGCTCTGCACACCGGGCATGAGCTGGAGGGCCTTGATGAGGTCGGCCTCGCCGAACATGACGGGCACCGACTTGATTTTCTCCATCGTCATCTCGGTGGCGCTCATCTGCGCCGAGCGGGTGTCCCCTGCCCTTTCGGCGGTGATGGTTACCTCATCGAGCATTACCGAGGGCTTGAGCTTGATGTGGAGGTTGCGGTTGCGGTTGAGCTTGAGGCGAAAGGTCTGCGGCTCGTAGCCGACAAAGGAGACCTTGAGACTGACCGAGTCGCTGCGCAACGTGAGCGAATAGCGACCATAAAGGTTGGTAACGGCGCCCTTGCCGGAGCGCGTGTCGACCACGGTGGCACCGATGAGCGTCTCGCCGTTGGAGGCGTCGGTGATGGTGCCGCTGATGGTATAGTTCTGCGCTGCCACCAGCAGGGGGAACATGCAGAAAAGGATTGCGATGAAGCGTTTCATAATTCGGTTAGCAGTTGTTTCACTGTTTTGTGCAACAGGGGGTGGAGATAGTCGGGCATCACCTCGCAGAGGGGCTCCAGCACGAAACGGCGCAGGTGCATGCGGGGATGCGGGACGGCGTATTTGCGAGTGAGGGGTGAGGAGTGAGGAGCGAGGAGTTTGCGCTGGCGGCCCAGCTGCTTCTCAATGGCGAGGGCCTGGCGGAGCACGTCGCGGGCGGAGAGTTCGGTCTCCACCAGCAAAGCCCGATTGAGAAAATTCTCAATTCTCAATTTTGGATTTTCAATTTCAAAGTCGCCCCAGGGCTCGGTCTCATAGAGTGCAGAAGCAAGGGCTACGGAGCCGATACGCTGGCGTATCAACTCTGTAGCCCTGTGGATTAGGGCGTGGTCAGCCGCAGTGGATGAAGCTTTCGACAAGCTCGAGGGTCTTCTGCGCGTCCTTGCCGATGTCGGCGCGGAGGGTGCGGTCGTTGAAGGCGCGGAGCTCGGCAATAATGCCGTCGATGAGGGCAGGGGCAAAGATGCCGTCCTGCTCATACACGGCGCGGTCGCGCTCGAGGAGGTCGGCACTGGCGGCGCAGCTGTCGGGCAGCACGTCGAGACGGTTGAGGACATCCTCGTGTTCGAAGATATTGACGCTGACGTAGCGGTCCTTGGCATACTGGACGGCATCGGGCATCTCGAAGCCGTGGCGGGCGGCGACGGTCATGCCTGCCAGCAGGAGGTAGACGTTGGCGCTGCCGTCGGGGGTGCGCAGCTCGATGGTCTGCTTGTAGGTGAAGTCGACCTCCTCTTTCTTCTCCAGCGGGTTGCAGTGGGCCATCATGTTGCCGCAGCCCTTGCTCCAACCCAGCGGCACACGCACCATGGCGGAGCGGTTGCGATCCCCCCAGCAGATGTTGGTGGGAGCCTCCTGGTGGGGCACCAGACGGAAATAGGAGGTGGGGTTGGTGTTGCCGAAGGCGGTGAGGGAGCCGGCGAGCGAGAGGATGCCGGCCATAGTCTTGTGGGCCACCTCGGAGAGGCCGTTCTCGCCGACGTACATGTTGCGGCCGTTGTGGGTAACACGGGTGTGGACGTGCATGCCGCTACCGGCCTTGCCGACAGTAATCTTGGGGGCGAAGGTAACGGTGATGCCGTATTTGTAGCCCAGGGTGCGCATCATCCACTTGGCGACGACCAACTGGTCGGCGGCGTCCTCGAGGGTGGTGGGCAGGAACTCTATCTCGTTCTGCTCGTACATGGTGTCGCCCACGGTGAAGTTGCCCACCTCGCTGTGGCCGTACTTGATCATGCCACCGGCAGCGGCGATGAGGCGCATGGCCTCGGTGCGGTAGTCCTCGAACTTGCAAAAGGGGCTGGCGGCGTGGTAGCCGCGCTGGTCGGCGGGCAGGTAGTCCTCCTCCTTGGGGGCGATAACGTAGTACTCGAGCTCGCCCATGACCTCGAACTCCATGCCGCCGGTGGCCTCGCGGAAGGCGCGCCCGGCCTTGGCCAGGGTGTACTCGGGAGCCATGTCGAAGGGTTCGCCGTCCTTGGTGTAGTAGGAGCAGAGGATGTCAAGGGTCGGCACCTCGGTGAAGGGGTTGAGGAAAGCGGTGCGGAAGCGAGGCATGACGTAGAGGTCGCTGTTGCCAGCCTCGAGATAGGGGAAGAGGCTGCTGCCGTCCACGCGCTCACCACTGGTGAGCACCTCATCAGCGTGCTCAAGGCTCTGGATTACGAAATTGAGGGTGTGGAGACGACCGTCGTCCGCCATGTAGCGGAAGTTAATCATCTCGATGTTGAACTCCTCTATCACTTTGAGGATATCGGCCTTGGTGAATTCGCGCGTGGGTTTCTGGAGGAATGCCACCAAGGGGTTGGGGTTGAACTTGATCTGTTCGTGTGTCATGATATATATTGTTATTAAATAAGTTTATGGATAACGCCAGAAGGGGCGGTTTAGTATGCCGGAGGGAAGAAATATTTTCCCGAAAATTTTCCGACGAAAAACTGAAAAAAGCCCATTTTTGCCCGAACATAACCCGATGACAACCAGCACTAACGAGCAATCCTCTTCTTCCTCTCTTCTTCCTCTCTTCTTCCTCTCTTCTTCCTCTCTCCGCCCACACCCTCTCCCCTGCCGGTGGATGCCTGGAGCGGGGAAGGAAAAACGGGCAGCGGAACCCCCCCCCCCCCCCTCAGGCATTCCCCTAGGTACTCCCTAGATACTCTCTTAATGAATACATAAACTCTGAAGCGATATGGGACGATATGAGTTCAGAATTATGATTTCAGAGTTATGAACTAGGAACCAGGTGTTTAGAATTGGGGGACCAGGGGTGCGTAAAAAAACGCTCTAGTATAACTTGTATTCCAATCTTTTCGTGGTTATCTGAAAATCAGCCATATATAAAACTAGAACCAAAAACAAAAAGAGCGCCCCCCGGAGGGGACGCTGTCAGGGTTCTTTTCTCTCCAAACGGAAGTCATTAGTCTGGGATATAGATGATTTCACCGTTTTCCAGCTCGTAGGCGGTACCCACCTTGCGGCCGCGGGGCGAGTCGGGCGAGGACTGGTCGTCGCTGGGCGTGTATCGGTTGATTTGCTCGCCCTCCTTGGTGATGATTTCCATGTTTTCCTTGCCGGGGTTCTTGACGATGGTGAAATCCTCCTTGGAGAAGAGTTCGGTCATCTGGTAGCGGCCCACGAGGGCGACCATCAGCGCCACGGCGAAGACCATCGCCACGTCGAACAGGTTGCCCACGACCGACATGGGGTCGTCGTCGGTCTCCATGTTACGGAATGCGGAGTTGCGGATGCGGCGTCTCATGCGTCTTGCAGTTTTTGTTCAACGAGTTGGGCGACGAATTCCAGCGTGTTGAGGTCGCGCTGGTACCAGCGTTGCTTGCACTGCAGCACAACGAAGCCCACGGCGGCGGAGAAGAGGCCGACCACCGTGGTGGCGAAGGCCACCTGCATGTTGTAGGCCATCGAAGCGATGTCGCCCGTGGAGAGGCCGACCAGCGCAGGCCCCATGGGGATGAGGGTGCCCATCAGTCCCAGCATGGGTCCCATCTTGGAGAGGGTCTTCCCCAGAGCCATGTCATGCTGCGACTCGAGTTCGAAGTCCGCGAGTGCCTTCTCCACGTAGGCGCTGCCCCCGGCGTGCAGCATCCGCTCCAACGCTGCCACGACGGCGAGGCGGCTCTTGGGCAACCCGTCGCGGAGCGAGTCGAGGGTGTCGGGGGTAAGGGTGTCGACCTTGGCGGCCAGCCGCGCCTGCAGGCGGCGCACATCAAGGTAGTGCCCGAACCAGCTGCCCAACAACAGCAGGGCGCGAAGGAAGAACCAGATGAGGAGGACAATCACGGGAACCAGCAGTCCGGTGGAAATCCAATAAAGGGTGTCGGTGATGTAATGCATTGTTTCTTATGGATTTAGTTTGTGTTTCTTTTTCCAGATAAGCCATCCGGAGGCAGTGCCGGCGAGGCAGAGGGCCACGAGGGCGGCCAGTTGGGCGAGGTTGGGCGAGGCGGTGCCTTCGACGGCGGTGCGGCCGTTGACGGTGGCCACGATGCCGAGGGCGCCGATGCCCAGGTTGAGCATGAAGAGCAGCTCGAGGCGCAGCTCGCGCTCGGGCAGCAGCAGCCGCAGCAGCCAGGTCAGCGCGGGCATCGCCAGCAGCACCGCCGCCGCCAACCCCCACGAGATGAGGGCGAAAGCGGTTCCGGTGAGGCTGAAGACGAGGTAGGTGAGCAGACTGAAAATCGCCAGCAGCGACACCACGCCCGGGAACAGGGCGAGCATTCCGCCGACTACCTTGCGCATCCATCGCCAGCGGCCTGCTGCGGGCTGGCCGTCGGTGAGACACCAGGCCAGCATCAACACCACCTCGAGCGTCAGCAGCACGGCGGTGTCGCCCATCATGACAGGATTTTGCAGGAAGTCGGCCAGCTGGGTTTTGCTCTGCGTGGCGGCCAGCGGCCAGGCCAGGCCGGTGCCCACGGCCACGACCGCAGCCCACACCCACCACCAGCGCGGGCGGTGGAAGCCCAGCTTGAGCGATGTGGTAAGGACACCCAGGGCGAGGATGACAACGACGACGGTCTCCATACGCCTACAGCTCCTCCTCCCGTGTCTTGCGGCGGCGGCGCAGAGCCACGACGGCACCGGCCACCGCCGCCACCACCGCCACCGCCACCAGCGTGTTGCTCAATGTATTGCGTTTGCTCTCCGCACCCACGGTCTCGCGCTTGAGGCGCATGGACTCCTGCTCCGCAGCACCCTCGTCGCGCTGTGCAGCAGGCTGCACCTGTGCCAGGGTGGCCAGCTGCCGGGGCGAGGCTTTCCAGAGGCCCTTGTCGGCGGCCTGCTGCATGGTGGCGGCCATCTGCCGCAGCGCCTCGGGGTTTTGCTGCTCGAAGAACTGGCGGATGCCAAGCTGGTGTATATCGTCCAGGTACACATCGTAGATTTCGTCCCACATCTCGTTGTCTATGGCCTTAGGCTTCATGACGTTCCAGCCGTAGGTATTCTGCACCAGCTCGGCCAGCCCGCCGGCCGCCTGCGCACCGCCTTTCATCTGCTCGCGGATGTAGTTGGGATTGAAGAGGGTGGTACGGCTCTCCACGCCGATGGCTTCCTTCACCTCCTGCATACGGGCATTGTTGCGGTTGCGGTAGTCGGAGAGGTAGGCATCGGGATCCTTGCCGGTAACGCTGCGCACGGCCAGGTTCATGCCACCCATGAACTCGTACACATGGTCGAGGCTCAAGGCTCCCCAGGTGTTGCTCTGGCGGGGCTGCACCACGGCGTCGGTACCCGAGAGGGCTGCCGCGAAGGCATGCTGGCGCAGCTGTTCCCAGCCCTCTTGGCTGCCGTAGTAGGCACCCATGTTGTTGAGGTACACCTCGGCGATGTCGTCCTCCGACGTCCAGCTGTCGCCGGCCTGCACCATACCTTGGATACCGGTGCCGTAGTTGCCATCCACGCCGCCGAAGACGCGGTAGGCGGCCACGCGACGTGCCTCGCCGGGCGGCACACCGCTCTCCACCAGCCGTCGCTCGCTTTCCTGCACACCCTCGGCCACGAAGTTCTCTCCGTCGGCGGCCTCGGCGGCCATCTGCACGGCACGGTCGATGAGGAAGAGGCGCGAGGCGGCGAGGTCGCGCAGCTGGCCGCTGGTCTGCACACAGACATCGATTCGCGGGCGGCCCAACTCGGCGGCGGGAATGAGGCGCAGGTCGGTAACGCGACCGAAGGCATCGCGCACGGGCTCCACGCCCAGCATGTAGAGCACTTGGGCAATGGTGGCGCCCTCGGTCTCGATGAACTCGCCGCTCCACAGCGTATAGCTCACCTTGCGGGGAATGCTGTCGTTGTGCCGCTGGCGGTACATCTTAATGGTGTTGTCGGCCAGCAGTTTGCCTTTCTCCCAGGCTGACTCGCTGGGGGTGTTCTCGGCATTGATGCCGTACAGGTTGCGGCCGGTAGGCAGCACGTTGGGGTTCACGATGGGGTCGCCGCCGGGCGAGGGTGGGGTGAAGCCGCCGTTCAGGGCGTTCACCAGGGCCTTCAGCTCGGCCTGGGGAGAGGTGAGCAGCAATTGGCGGTAGCGGCCCACGTTGAGCAGGGTGCGTTCCACCTCCATGATGGCCTCGCAGAGCGCCACGTCGCGCTTCTCTTCCTCACTGACAAAAGGCTCGTGTCGCTCCTCGGGTTTCCCCTCGCCACTGGCCTTCATGGCGGCCTCCATCTTGGCCAGGGATTCATCGCTGGCACCCATGCGCCGGGCCATCTTCATCGCCTTCTCGGGGCTCATGTTGCGACCCATGCGGCGCATGAACTGCGACATTTTGGAGGGCTGTTCGTTCCCTCCTCTTCTGGCCGCGCCTGGCATCTCGTCGGCCATGGACATCATCATGCCCATCATGTCTACCGGCTGGCGTTCCTCGTGGATTTCCCGGGCATAGGACAACTCGTCGGCGGTGATGCCAGCCACTTGGCAGACAAGAGCGTCGGTGCCGGCAGAAGGGTTGGCCAGCAGACGGCCGACCAACTGTTTGGCAGGGGTGAGGTAGCGCTGTGTGAAGGCACTCTTGCGTCGGTCGAGGTCGGGGGACACCTTGCCGCGCAGCTTGTCGAGGGCGAACAGGCTGTAGGCTATGGGATCCACGCACATGGAGTATACACTGCTTTCGATGCTCTTGGCCTCATAGGGGATGCCGAGCACATAGGGGCGTCCCATCATCTTCTCCTCGGAGAGTTCCTCGGCGAAATTGTCCACGCGGTTGATGTTCTCCTCGCCCCACGTGGTGGACGCGCTGCTGTCCAGTTCCAGCGGACGGTGGATACCCATGTGGATGGCGAGCTGTTTCACCTCTTGGGCGGCTTGCTCGGTGGGCTGGTTGTGCTCCAGATGATGGTAGTAGGTCTTGACAGCCTCGGATAGCCGACGGTAGTCGTTGCGCACGCCGCTCTCCATAAACGGGGCGGTGAGGTGCGACACCAGCGAGGCGTAGGTGCGGCGTTTGGCAATCAAAGCCTCGCCTACGTTGCCCGTAGTGTAGAGGTAGAAATGGGGTGTGCTGCCGACCAGGCTGTCGGGCCAGTCATTGTCGTACAATGCCACCTGCTTGCGTGGAGTGTACTCAAGACTGCCGTGGGTGCCGAAATGGAGGAGGGCGTCAGCGCGGAAGTCCTCGCGTATCCAGCGGTAGGTGTCGATGTAGCGTTGCGGTGGAGCCATGCCGGTGCCATGTACAATCTTGAATTCGTTGTCGCCTTCGCCGGCCAGCGGCTGCGGCAGCAGGGCGATGTGGCCCAGTTGCAGGCGTGCCATCTCGGTGGCGTTGCCGTCGAGGCCGAGCAGCTGGGCAGCCAACTGGTCGGGCGTGGCGGGAAGTCCCTCCACGCGGTAGCCTTCGGCTCTGAGGCGCAGCAGCAGGTTGTGGAGCGAAGGCACCACCTCGAGGCTGCTGGCGGTGAGGCTGCTTTGGCCGGGGCCTTTGTAGTAGACAATGGCCACCCGCTTCTCACCGTTGGCCTTGCTGCGCAGGGCTATATGCTTCTGGATGGAGGCGACAAATTTTCGCAGGCGCGAAGGCACGGCGTAGACCTCCTGTATGCCCTCGTCGGTGAGGCGGTGGGCGAAGAGGGCGAAGGGTCGGATGGCGCCGTCGATTTCGGGCGTAACGATGCTTTGACTCATGAAACCGCCACTCATGCCCATGGGGTCGGCAAGCCAGTCTTCGGTCAGTTGCGGCACATAGATGGTGGTGAACAGCGGCACGTTGCGGCACTCAAGCCATGTGGTCATGTAGTCGCCCATACGTCCGTGTGCCATGTTGATGACCGCCGAGGGGGACACCGAGTCTATCTGTCCGCCCATGACAAAGGCGCGCATTGAATTGACAGGGTATACCCTCATGCCTGCCGCCTCGAGAGCCAGGATAAGTTCGGTGGGTTCTCCCATTTGGCCGGTGAGCACCACGGCGGGAGCATCGGGCGAGTATCGCTTGTGGTCGCGCAGGTATTGCTCGAAAGCGGCCACCGACAGGAAACCCACCTCCTCGCTCTCCGGATGGTCAAGGTCGGGATGGTAGAGGCAGTAGTGTTCGGGTGTTGCCACGGGGCCAGGCTCGTCGCAGAAAGCACGCTTGCCGTCAACATGACGGCGCACATACAGCAGCATGTTGCGGTAGTTGGCACGTCCGCCATTGTTGAGGTAGCGCACCAGGGTGTCGGCCATGGCCTCGTCGAGCGACACGATGTGGTTGTCGGGATTGGTGGCGGCGGTGGTGAGCATGGGGACGCGGAAGGATCGGTCTTCCAGCAGTTGGCGCTGCTCGGCGGTCAAGCGCAGCCCCATGCCGTTGACAAACACCATGTCGGCACGGCGCAGCCTCTTCAGTTGCTCAATCGGCACCTCCTCTATTTTTATAAATCGGCTCTGATTGCTTTTGGCGATTTGACCGAGGGTGGTGATCTGATAGTTGACGAAAGCCACGCGCGTGGGGGCGAACCATGCGCGCCAGCCCCAGATGGCAACAAGCAGCAGCACCAGCCCCGCTGCGCCAATAAACAGGTGTTTCTTGTGAGGTTTCATCTATTTGTCTTTATGCTTAAACCATTGCTCTATGTCGAGCATGAGCCCCACAGCATACGTGCGACCCACGGTGGCCGGCGAGTTGCTGTAGTAGTAGTCGGGGCGGTAGTCGAAAAGATTGTCCACCGTGGCGGTGAGGTTGATGCCGCGCGCGAAGCGGTGCCCCAACGTCAAGCGCCAAAGCGTGTAGCCCGGATAGGTGCGCTCCTCCACCTGCGAGAGGTCGGAGAGCGAGGAGTATTCGTCGCAGGTAACGGACGAAAGCAACCGCCCGTTGAGAGCCAGTGTGCTACGCCCCCACCGCCAGTCGCGAGCATAGTCGAGGCGCAGAGTGGCTGTGTGGGGACGCGTGGAGGAAGAGCGCATGCCCGCCTCGTCGAGGCTTTCGTGCGTATAAATATAGGATAGGCGCAGCCCAAGGCCGTTGTCCCAACGCATCGAGGTGCCTAGGTCGAAGCCTGTGATGCTTACCGGCGCCATGTTGGCATACAGCATGCCGCCCAACTCTTGGTTCCACAGGGTGGTGATGCGGTTGCGCACATGGTTATAGAACACCATGGCGGTTACGTTGTAGCAGCCTTTCGCCCACTCGGCCGAGAGGTTGAGGTTGTCGCTTACTTCGGGTTTCAGGTTGGGGTTGCCGTAAATCATGAAGATGTTGGCCATGTCGAAGTTCATGTACATCTCTTTCAGCGTGGGGGTGCGGAAACCATTGGCGTAGCCGGCGCGGAGACTTACCTGCGGCAGTTTGTACATCAGGTTGAGCTTGGGCGAGAGGTGGCTGGCCGACGCCTCGGAGTAGTAGTCGTAGCGCAGGGCGGCCACCACGTTCAGCCGCTCCCACGGCTGCCAGTCCCACTGGGCAAAGGCGTCGGCGGTGTACTGCATGTGGTTGCCACCGTCGGTGAACTGGTAGCTCATCAGGTAGTCGCGCATCAAGTCGCCACCCACCGTCAGCGTTCCTGTCTCGGGGAAGGAGAGGTTGTTGAGTGAACGCAGTGTGTGCTGCACATTGCTGTAGTTTCGTACGTCGAGGCGGCTCTCCAGCGTGTAGTCGCTCTTGTCGTACTGGTCGAAGGCGTAGCTGACCATCAGGTCGCTGCGGTCGCTGAAGGTGTAGTCGGCCTTGAGACCACTGGCAAAGTCGCGGTAGCGGTCGTGCGCCTCGGCGGACTTGTCGCGCTCGCGGAAGAAGTATCCGGCGCGACCCGTGAGGGTGAGGCGGTCGGAAGCCTTGTATATCAGGCGCTCCTTGGCGTTGAAGGTACGGTTGCCGTAGATGGTCCGCATGTCGCCCGAGTCGGAGAGATGCACCGGCGAGGCATGGGTGTACTGCAAATTAGAGAGACTGTTCCAGCGGCCACGGTGGAAGCCCAGGGCACCACAATAGCGTCCTTCGTCAAGCGACGAGGTGCGCCCCCCCAGGTTCAGCGTCCACGGCTCCGTGCTCTGGCGGCTGATGAGGTTGACCACTCCGCCCACGGCGTTGCTTCCATAGAGCGACGAGGCGGCACCCTTCACTATCTCCACCCGCCCCACCCCGTCGAGACCCAGGCGCGAGTAGTCGATGTTGTCCAGGGTCTCGCCAGCCAGCCGCTCGCCGTCGACGAGGAAGAGTACCGAGTTGCCCCCGAAGCCCTGCATGTTGAGGCTCACCTGCTGGTTCATCGAGTAGGTGAACTCGATGCCCGGAAGCTCGGCCTGCAGCAGGTCCTGTACGGTGGTAGCATCGGCGGCCTGTATGTCGTGTTCTGTGATGACGCGCGTAACCACTGGCACATCCATGATGAGCTTGGGGGTGCGGGTGGCGGTGATGACCACCATGTCGAGCAGCCGCGGGTCGATGCGGATGGAGTCGGGATGGGGGAGTTGTGCAGTGGCGGCGAGGGTGGCCAGGAGTGCCAGTAGAGAGAGTTGGATGCGTTTCATAGAATAGATTAAAGATTGCTGATGAGGCGATAGCGGAGGGTTACAATGCCCTTTCGCATAGCATCGTCCATGTAGCCAGTGAATTGCAATGCCGCCAGGGAGCCGTCGGCCATGCGCAGCAGGTAGACCTTGTTGCTGAGTGTGTAGATGGGAGGCATGGTGGACTGGTCGACGTGGAGCCATGTGGAAAGCACTGGGTTAACCTCCGAGGAGGCATAGCCCAGATAGCCCTCCATCATGGTGGACATGTCGATGACCACCTGGCTGTCAGCATCCGAGACGAAGTGCAGCCCCTCCAACGCGGAGGCAACTCCCACCTGGTCGAAAGGGGTCTCGGCCGCCGCACCTCCGTGGGTCTTCACGTCGTAACGGTGCAGGGCGAAGTCCCATTCCGGGGGTGCATCCTGCCCCAGCGTGATGCTGGCGGTGTCGATACGCTGGTGGAGCAGGTCGATATAGTTCCAGCGCGTGTAGCTTGTCGCGTCGATGCGGAGGGTGCCGCCCAGGCCATCGGGGTCGGTCTGGATGAAACCGTAGGCGGCCCCCGCGGCGGGCTCGTCGTAGAGCCCGCCGAAGAGTCCGTCGCAAGAGGCAGTGAGCACTGCCAGTCCCAGCAATGCTGTCAGAGACAGTGCCTTCATTTGCTGCTGAAGGTGAGGTCGATGTTCATCGGCATCGCTCCCGGCTTCACCGAGCAGGTGAAGCCCAGCTTGCCGTCCTTCACCGTGCCGTCGAGGGAACCCACGTAGGGAGTCTCGCCCACGGTGATGGTGAACTCGCCCTTCTTCAGCGTGTAGGTGCTGCCGTCCTTGTCGACGCTCACGCCGGTAACTGCCAGCTCGGGCATGCCCATGCGGCCTTCGCCCATGGCGGGGAGAGTGACGGAGACCTCGTTGTCGGAGGTGGACTTGACGGCCACGGTGGCGTCGAATGAGCCCTGCGTGGCACCCGAGACGGCCATGACGATGGTGCCGTCGTAGTTGCCTTCGACATCCTTCGAGTAGTCTTTGCTGCACGAGACAGCGGCCAATCCGAGCGCAACCACGGTGGCCAAAGCGAGAATTTTGCGTGTCTTGATCATGTTGAGTGTCTGTTTTTTATTTGAAATTGAGTGTATTGCGGACGATTCTGCAGTCATCGTTCCAACGGCAAAACTACACACATCCAGCCAAACGGCGGCTCACCATTAGTGGTGATTTGCCCCACGGCCTCCACCCGGCAGGGGGTCTCTAGGTACTCTCTAGATACTCTCTTAATGAATACATAAACAAAAAACCGCTATGGCACACTTGGTGGGCGAAGTGTGCCATAGCGGACCATTTTCCCTTGCGGGGGGCAAAAAGTCCGGGGTTCCCATTGCTGGGAACCCCGGACAGAAAGGAGTGTGTGCTATCGTTGGCTAGCGTACCACGGCGACGCGCTTGGCTGCGGCGTTGCCCACGCGGACCAGGTAGACACCCGTCGCGGAGACGGTGATTTCCTCGCTGGCGGAAGCGCTGGCCTTGCGGCTCACGAGGCGGCCGGCCACGTCGTAGACACGGATGTCGCCGCCCTCGGCACCACGCACCACGATGCGGTTGTCCACGCTGTAGACCTCCACCTCGGAGACCTCCATGTCGTCGATGCCGACGGGAGCGGCCTCGAAGATGGCGGTAACGGTGGCGTCGCCGGTAACGGTGATGTCATAGTAGGGCAGTGTGCTGCCATTCTCCCAGCGCACGAAGAGGTAGCCCTCGTTGGCCTGGGCGACCAGGCGCACGGTGGTGCCCTCCTGGTAGTCGCCGCTGCCAAGGACATAGCCCATAGAGGCATCCTGCGCAACGCCCTCGATGTGGTAGAGGGTGGTGTCGAACAGGGCGGTGAGGCTGACGCTTTCGGTGGCGGTGAAGGTGTAGGCGGCATCGGTGCTCACGGTGTCGTCGCCAGCCATCCAGGCCACGAAGTGGTAGCCGTAGTTGGCGGTGGCGGTGGCGGTGAAGCTGGTGCCGTAGTCGAGCACGGTCTCACCCTCGGGGCTGACCGAACCCATGGTGGCATCGGCGGTGGCCACATTGACGGTGTAGGTGTTGATGGCGAAGTGGGCAGTCAGCACGGTGTCGCGCTCGACGGTGAAGGTGAAGGTCTCGACGGTGCTCACGGTGTCGTTGCCAGCGAGCCAGGCCACGAAGTGGTAGCCCTCGGCCGGGGTGGCGGTAGCGGTGAAGCCGTCGCCATAGAGCAGTTCGGTCTCACCCTCGGGGTCGACGCCACCCATGCTGGTGTCGGCGGTGGCCAAGGTAACCGTGTAGGGGTTGGGGGCCAGGACGGCGGTGAGGGCGGTGTCGGAGGTTACGGTGAAGGTGTACTCGTCGGTGGTGGCCAGGGTGTCGGTGCCGGCCAGCCAGGCCACGAAGTGGTAGCCGTACAGGGCGGTGGCGGTGGCGGTGAAGCTGACGCCGTGGTTGACCACGGTCTCACCGGCGGGGCTGACCGAGCCCATGGTGGCATCGGCAATGGCCACATTGACGGTGTAGGTGTTGATGGCGAAGTGGGCCGTGAGGGTGGCGTTGCCGTCCACGACGAAGGTGTAGGTGTTCTCCACGCTGGCGGTGTCGGTGCCGTTCAGCCAGGCCACGAAGTGGTAGCCCTCGTTCGGGGTGGCGGTAACGGTGAGGCTCTCGCCGCGGAGCACCGTGGTGTCGCCGGCGGGCTCGACGCTACCCATGACCACAGCGGCGGTGGCCACGGTAACGGTGTCGATCGGGTGAGCCACCAGCATCACGCTGTCGACCCAGGCATTGTAGGCATAGTTGCCATAGTAGTGGATGGCCACCTGCTGGGTACCGGCAGGCAACGTAACGGTGTAAGTGTCCTGGCTGCTCTGTCCGGAGGTGGAGAAGGCGGTGCTCCAGGTGTAGTCATCGGGATTGGTGCTGGCGGTGGCCGAGTAGCCGAAGGCGAGCTGGTCGCTGCTGCCGTAGGTGGCATAGCGGACGGTCATGTCGATGGCCGCGCCGGGTTCGGCGTTGATGACGGGCGAGAAGGCATACTGGTTGTAGTTCGAGGCGCTGCTGTAGGAGCTGAAGCGCAGTGCGGCGCGGTCGTTGCTGGTAACGAAGCCCATGCCGTTGGTGCCGCCCACGTTGGAGGTGTTCATCGAAACGAGGGTCCAGCAGTTGCGGGTGTCGGTCTCGAAGCTTTCCACATAGGGGATGGTAACGGCGCTGCACAGGGTGCGGGCAGTGGTTTCGACGGCCGACGCACTGTCGGTGGCCGAGCAGACGGACTGCACGGTGAAGGTGTACTCGGTGTTGGCGGTAAGGCCGGTGGCGGTGTAGGTGGCGGCGGTGAGGCCGGTGGCCACTTGTACGCCGTCCTGCTTCACCACATAGGTGGCACCGGTGTTCTGGAGGTCGTCCCAGGTGAGGGTGATGCTGGTCTCCGTAACGTCGCTGACGGCGAGGTTGGAGATGGGGCTGCAGCTGGGAACCTCGGAAACCAGGATGTTGTCGATGTGCAAGTTGTTGTCGCCACCGTAGGTGGTGGACTGGGCGTAGAAGGCAATCTTGATGGTGTCGCCCAGGTACTGGTTGAGGTTGACGACCTGACCAATGTAACTGCTGCTGGCGATGGAGGCGAGGGTGTGGTCGCCGCCCTCGTTCTGCCACTTGGTGGCGTTGGCCTCAAGCCAGGTAGCACCGCCGTCGGTCGAGACGATGACCATGAAAGCCTGGCTGGCATTGGTATCGAAGCCCGAAGCGGCACCGTCGCCCGAATAGGCGGTGAAGGCCACGTCGAAGGTCAGCTGGGCCGAGGTGGCGGTGGAGAGGTCAATCCCGGGGGTAATCAGCCACCGCTTGCAGGTGGTGCCGTAGATGTTGGCACGGTAGTGGCCAGCCGCGAGGCCGTTGCTAACACCATCGCTGTAAAGCCACTGGGTGGGGGCGGTGAGGTTCAGTGCCGTGCCGGCGAAGACCTCGGCGGCGGTGGTGCCGGTGGCACCACGCCAGCAAAGATCGCTGGCCAGGGTGGCGGAAAAGTCCTCGCTGAAAGGTAGGACCTCGGAAGCGCAGGCGGTGCGGGCGGTTACATGGGTGGCGTTGGACTCCTCGGTAGCCGAGCAGTTGGCCAGCACGCTGAAGGTGTACTCGGTGTTGGCGGTGAGACCGGTGAAGGTGTAGTTACCCATGACGGGGCCGCCGGCGCTACCCAGCACGGCCACGCCGGTGGCCACCACCTCGGTGCCGTTGAGGACGGTGTAGGTGGCGCCGGTGTTCTGGGCATCTTCCCAAGTGACAGTGATGCTGTTGTCGGTAACATTGCCAACGGCAAGATTGGTTACAGGCACACAGCTGGGCATGGCGGTAACGGTGAGGGTGTAGTCCTCGGCCACGCCCCATGCGTAGGTGGCGCAGGGGTCGGCGGCGGCGGCATCGGCAACGGAACCGGTGTAACTGTCGAAGGCCATGTCGGCAGCGACGATGCGCATACGGTAGTTGCCTTCTGCCTGGGTGGCAGGGATGCTGAACGAGGCGTTGAGGGTGGTGGGGTTGGAATTGGTGCTTGTTCCCACATAGACCACCTCGTCGCCATCGAAGGCGTAGTTCTTGTTCCAGTCAACCCAGATGATAGTGCCGTAGGTGTAGCCCGTGGCGTAGGTGATGTCCACCGTGGCGGCGGTGCCGGCCGGCACCGAACCCGACTGGGCGGTAAAGTCGGTGTAGTAGGGTGCCGATGTAACGCGGGCATCGGTGTTGTTCAATCCGCCGAAGGCCACGCCGGTGATACCTTGGCCGTCGCGCGAGGTGGGGCTGGGGGTGCAGTAACTGGGGGGTTCGGCAACCGAGATGTTGTCGATGTGCAGGTTGTTGTCGCCGCCGCTGGTGGTGGACTGGGCGTAGAAGGCAATCTTGATGGTGTCGCCCACGTAGGGGGTAAGGTCGATGACCTGGTTGATATAACTGCTGCTGGCGATAGAGGCCAGGGTGTAGTTGCCGCCCTCGTTCTGCCACTTGGTGGCGTTGGACTCAAGCCATGTGGCGCCACCGTCGGTCGAGACAAGCACCATGAAAGCCTGGCTGGCATTGTTCTCGTAGCCCGCGGCGGGGGCGTTGCTGGTGGCGGTATAGGCGGTGAAGGCCACGTCGAAAGTGAGCTGGGGCGCAGTGGCGGTACTCAAGTCGATGGGGGGGGTAATCATCCACTTCTTGCAGCTGATGCCGTAGATATTGACACGGTAGTGACCGGCTTCAAGGCCGTTGCTAACACCATCGCTGTAAAGCCACTGGGTGGGGGCGGTGAGGGTCAGTGCCGTGTCGGCGAAGACATCGGCGGCAGTGGTGCCGGTGGCACCACGCCAGCAGTAGTCGGAGGCCAGGCTGGCGTCGAAACTCTCGGTGAACGGCAGTGTGTAGGGCTCGCCGCTGCTAAGGGTGCGGACCGTGGCAGTAGAGACAGCCGAGGCATCGGTGGCCGAGCAGTTGGCCACCACGCCGATGGTGTACACGGTGTTCTGGTCGAGGCCGGTAATAGTATATGTACCCGTGGGGGTGGCACCGGCGCCGCCCAGGATACCGATACCCGTGGCCACCACCTCGGTGCCGTTGAGGATGGTGTAGGTGGCACCCGTGTTTTGGTCGTCTTCCCAAGTAACGGTGAGGCTGTTGGCGGTAGTGTCGCTGAAGGCCACATTGGAGACTTCCCAGCAGGAGGGAACCGGGTCGATCTCCAGGTCGTCAAGATAGAGGTTGGCGGCCGACTTCGGTACCAGGATGGCCACATAGGCGTCGGTGGCAGGGGCGGTGGTGAGAAGCACCTGCTGCTTGGCATAGGTGTTGCCGGTAACCGCGACGGTACCCGCCATGGTGTAGGTGCTGGGGTCGGTGGGGTCGCTCATGGTGCCGACCTCGACGAACTTGTTGCCCGTGGCCGTGGAAGTGCGGGCCCAGAAGGTTACGCGGTTGGCGTTCATGGGGAAGGCCGTTACGTCAACCTGGGGCAGGATGAACATCTGCGTGTCGGGATAAGTAGCGGTGGCGCCACCCGTGAACTGTAGCTGACGGCTACCGGAATGGGCGTTGCTCGAATTGCTGTAGGGATAGTAGTTGTAGGTGGTGCTGGTGGCGGTGTTGTAGCGACTGGCGCACCAGGGGAGGCGCAGCAGGTTGGTGTTGCCCTGCAGGTCGTTCTCCTCGAAGCCCATGACGTAGGGCAGGCTCTTGGCGGCGCAGGCTGTGTGGCCGCTGACGGGGGCGGTAAGGTCGGAAAGGTCGCCGCTGCCACAGTTGGTAAGCACGGCAAAGGAATAGGGGGTGTTCTCGGTAAGGCCGGTAACGGTGTAGCTGGTGCCGGAAACGTTTCCGGCAATCAGCGTGGTGTCGGCGGCATTGTAGACCGAGTAGGTGGCGCCGGTGTTCATGGCATCCACCCAGGTGAGGGTCATAGAGGTGGTCGTGGTCAGGGCATCGTCAATGGCCAGGTTGGTTACCTTGACGCAGGTAGGAGCCTGGGTGAGCGACACCTCGTCGATGGCGCAATAGTAGTTGTTCGACGTGCCGCCCTCGTACTTGAAGGCCACGTATATTCCCGCACCTGCAGGGATGATGACCTCCTTGAGGGTCTTGGTGGTGGTACGCTCGCAGGTCTCGATGGCCGTGAAAGTGCTGACATCGGTGGGGTTTGTCATCACACCGACAATCAAGGTACCGTTAGCGGCCGTAACACCTTGGTTGCGGTACTGGAACGCCAGCTGCATCGGGCCGGTATAGGCACCCATCGAGGGCATCACGGCGAAGAGCGGCGTGGTGCTGCTTGATTTGAAGAACAGGCAGTTTCCGCTGACCGCATAGGCGGAGCTTGACGTAAGGAACGCCTGCGGATAGGTGGAGGTGGAGGCACTCATGTTGAGGATGCTCCAGCAGTCGGGCAGCGTGATGGCGGGATAGCCGGTGGGTGCCGTAGTACCTGTGGCATTGCCCGTGTAGCCATCAAAGTTCTCCGTGTACGGAACAGTCAGACTCGAGCAGTCTGTCTGCGCTTGCGCTGCAAATGGCAGCAGCATGGCCGCCACGAGCGCGAAAGAACGTAATGATTTTAACATAATATTGAGTTTTAAATGATTATTAATTAGTTTCTTACAGCATTATTTCCTTTTACAGCACATTGGCTAACATCTCTGCAAAAGTACACATTTTTTTCAAACGCACAATATTTTTTTCGCACCCTCTGCATAATAAAAACAACCTCACTGCGTTACGATGAAAAAAAATAAAACAGCACCCGTTATGTTCAAGAAAGAAACCTACATCGCCCGCCGCGAGCAGCTGCGCAAAGACGTCGGCCGCGGCCTTATCATCCTCCCCGGCAACCACGAGGCTCCCTGCAACTACAAGGACAACACCTACTGGTTCCGCCAAGACAGCACGTTCCTCTACTTTTTCGGCCTGCAGCGCGAAGACCTGGTGGGTGTGCTCGACTGCGAGACGGGCAAGGACTACCTCTTCGCCAACGACTACGACATCGATGACATCATCTGGACCGGTCCTCTACCCTCCGTCCGCGAGCTGGCCGCCAGCGTGGGCGTGGAGAACAGCGGCTCCCTCGCCGACCTCCAAAAGAAACTCTCCTCCACCCACTACCCGCTATCCACTATCCACTACCTCCCCCCCTACCGCGCCGACATCCGCATGGACATCGCCCAGTGGCTCGGCCTGGACTACCACGCCGTGAACCGCTACGCCTCCATGTATCTCACCCTGGCCTGCGTGAAGCAACGCAGCATCAAGAGTGCGGAAGAGATTGAAGAGATAGAGCGTGCCGTCGAGACAGCCTACAACATGCACGTGGGTGCCATGAAGATGGCCATGCCCGGACGCTACGAGTACGAGCTGGCAGGCTTCATGCAGGGCGAGGCCTGGAAGGGCAACGGCCCGGTCAGCTTCCCCGTCATCATGACCGTCCACGGCGAAACCCTCCACAACCACGGCCACAACAACCGCCTTGAGGTGGGTCGCATGTTGGTGATGGACGCCGGTGCCGAGACCCCGATGAACTACTGCTCCGACATCACCCGATCCGTCCCCGTGGGCGGCCGCTTCGACGAGCGTCAGAAAGCCATCTACCAGATTGTCCTCGACGCCAACCTCGAGGCCATCCGCGCCACCCGCCCCGGCATCACCTACCAGGAGGTGCACCAGGCCGCCAGCCGTGTGCTGGCCGAAGGTTACAAGGGACTCGGAATACTGAAGGGCAACACCGACGACATCATCGCCGCCGGCGCCCACAGCCTGCTCATGCCCCACGGCCTGGGCCACATGATGGGCCTCGACGTGCATGACATGGAGAACTACGGCCAAATCAACGTGGGCTACGACAGCGAGACCCGCCCCAGCGAGCAGTTCGGCCTCGGCAGCCTGCGCTGCGGCCGCCGCCTGCAGGAAGGTTTCGTCATCACCGACGAGCCCGGATGCTACTTCATCCCCGCCCTCATCGACAAGTGGCGCGCCGAGGGCAAGCACACCGACTTCATCAACTACGACGAACTCGAGAAATGGAAGGACTTCGGCGGCATCCGCATCGAGGACGACATCCTGGTAACCGCCGACGGCTGCCGCGTCCTCGGCAAACCCATACCGAAAACCATCAAAGAGATTGAGGAGGTAATGGCACAATGAACAAGGTAGAGATTGTCCTCGCCAACACCGGCGAGCGCATGATGGTCGAGCCTGGCACACAGGTGTCCCAGCTGGCCATGGAATACACCAAACAGAAACAGCAGCAGGGCGACGGAAAGCCCCTGTGGCCCGTGCTCGGCGCACTGGTGAACAACCGCGTCGAGCCGCTGGAATACCGCATCTTCACCCCCACCACCGTCCGCCTGCTCGACATCACCGACCGCCAAGGATTCCGCCTGTACCGCAACGCCCTCTGCTTCATGCTCTACACCGCCGTCCACGACTGCTACCCCAAGGCGGTACTCTCCATCGACCACTCGCTCCAGAACGGCTTCTACTGCCGCATCGAGAGTGCCGTCGAGGACTTCGAGCTGCCCGACCGCATGGAGGTGGGTCGCACCGTGCGCGACCGCATGATTGCGCTCCAGGAACAGGACATCCCCTTCACCTCCAAAACCATGCTGCTCAAGGACGCCATCGAACTCATCCGCCCGCGGCACATGGAACGCACACTCTACATCTTCGAACACCTGCGCCAGCTCTACATCGAGATGAACTTTCTGGGCGACACCGTCCACAAAATCAACGGCAAACTGGCCCCCAGCACCGGATGCATCACCACATGGGACTTCCGCCAGTACGAGGACGGCTACCTGCTGCTCTGCGCCGACCCGGAGCATCCCGACAAGCTGTCGATGTTCGCCGAGACCCCAAAACTCTTCGCCATCTTCCGCGAACACCACAAGTGGGTCGACCTCATGCACACGCAGACCGTGAGCGACTACAACCGCATCGTCCACAACGGCGGCGGTCAGGATTTGATTCTCCTGGCCGAAGCACTCCACGAGAAGAAGTACGCCGAGATTGCCGAGCAGGTCTCCCAAAGCGGTGCCCGCGCCGTGCTGCTGGCCGGCCCCTCGTCGAGCGGCAAGACCACCTCGTGCCGACGCCTCTCGGTGCAACTCTCCGTCCTCGGCTACGATGTCCACCAGCTGTCGCTCGACGACTACTTCCTCGGTCGCGACCTCACCCCCAAGCAGCCCAACGGCGAGTACGACTTCGAGTGCGTCGAGGCACTCAACATCCCGCTGCTCAACGAGCACCTCAACGCCATGTTCCGTGGCGAGGAGGTCAAAATTCCCACCTACGACTTCAAGAAAGGCGAACCCTTCTACAGTGGCAAGACCATCAAACTCGGTCTCCGCAGCATCCTCGTGGTCGAAGGCATCCACGGCCTCAACCCCAAGCTGACCGCCGACATCGACGACGCCCTCAAATTCCGCGTCTACGTCTCGGCCCTCACCCAGCTCTCCATCGACAACCAGAACATCATCCACGGCACCGACAACCGCCTGGTGCGCCGCCTGGTGCGCGACCACAACTTCCGCGGCTGGGGTGCCTACGAGACCCTCCGCCGCTGGCCCGACGTGGTGCGTGGCGAGCGCAAGCACATCTTCCCCTACCAGGAGAACGCCAACGTGATGTTCAACAGCGCACTGCTCTACGAGCTCGGCGTACTCAAGCGCTACGCCGAACCCCTCCTCAAGCAGGTGCCCGAGGACTGCGAGGAGTACTCTATCGCCCAGCAGCTGCTCGGCTTCTCGGAACTCATACTGCCCATCGACGACAAGTTCATCCCCTACAACTCCATCATGCGCGAGTTCCTCGGCGGCAGCGCCTTTGAATACTAAAGAAAAAGTATCCAAATTTTCCCATCCGATGGGTAATAATGGGAAAAGGTCGAACAAATGCCCTAGAGGGTACCTACCGGTCCCCTAGATGAACAGCGCCTCTATGGGCACCGTGCTGTCCATCAAGCCGATACGGGTGTCTGTAGCGTGACGGTTCACTCCGGTGTAAGCCAGCGAGGCATCCTCGTAGCGACGGAATTTCAGGATAGCGTCGTTCATCTGGGCGCGGTTGAAGACGCCCACTCGCAGCAGCAGGTCGAAATCGTCGATGGTGAGACCCGTAACCCGCTCAAAGAGCGACGGCTCCAGCTTGCGGATGACATCCTCGAGGCTCTCCTCGCGGTAGTCGGTGAGGTACATGAAGATGGGGATGCGCGTGGCGAACTTCATCAGCTTCTCCTGCACCTCGCGCCGCTTGGAGCGGTATTCTTTCTCCTCGGCTGTCAACTCTTTCTTTTTCTTGGTGTTTTCGCCTGCCTCGCGTTTCAGTTTCTTTATCCGTTCAGCTCGGTTGACGATGTTTTCGATGATGTCGCTTCCCATGGCGCGGAAGCCCTCTATCTTCATGATGGTTGCCAGCGCCTCGGGGTTGTCGAGCACCCGCTGCAGGGTGGCGTTGTCCACGTTGACCAGCTGGGCACTGTTCCAACGGCGTGCCAGCAGGGTGCCGCTGGTGCCGTTGTCCACAAAGTCGAGTATCTCGGTGGCATCCACCCGCTTCATCGAGCTACCATCGAACTGGAGGATGGGCAGGAAGTTGATGAAGTCGTTCACCTTGTCGGTGATGCGGCGGTTGCTGTCCACGTCCAGCTGGTTGGCGTAGGTCACCACCTCGCGCAGGGCGCGGTTGGGGGCGAAGTCGAAGACATAGCAGGTGGGCTTCAAGATAGTTTTCCTCGTGGGGTCGTCCTTGTCGGTGGCCGTCCAGGGACTCTGCACACGGAAGGCCGTCTGGAAATAGGTCTCGGGCGAAGAGCAATTGCGAAGCATCAACAGTCCGCCCAGCGGGCGCAGCGTTACACCGGTGGTCAGCTTGCCACAGGTGAGCGTGATGGTGCGTGTCATCAGTGGGTTGTCGCCCATAGCCTCGCGCACGGGTCCGAGGGCATCTACGCCGATGCCGGCCTTGCTGCCGCTGCAGTTGATAATGGTGTAGTTCTGGTAGAAACCGTTGGCGGGACGGTGCAACAGGACTTCCATGGCGTCGCATGAGGCCACATTGGGCAGGAACCACATCGTGTGGGCACAGAGGTCGAGCAGACGGGTGTCCTCGAAAGGCAAAGCAGGCCGCACGTTGAGCGGCGAACTACCGTCGCCGAAGATAGGTGCCTTTCCACGAATGATGTCGAGCCATTTCTGCACGGCCTTCTCGTGGACAAATGTCTTACCTTCTGCCCGGAAAAACTCATTGAGGTCGAAGCCGTCCATATCCCACTGCTCTATCATCGCTCCGAGGTCCTGCGGCATCTGGTAGGTCATCATCACCATGGTGGGCATCTCCTCGTATGGACCGCCGACAGCCTCTTTGCGTGCCTGCTCGTCCTGATAGGTCCAGTTGAATATCTGGTTTTCCATGAACTCGCCTGTGGCCAGGGCGCGGAACGGTGTGCCGCTGAGATAGAGGTAATGCTTGCCTGTGATAGGAACATCTTCGTCGTCCCACGCACGGCCGTCCTCCACGTCGATGCCGCTCTCGCTCATCACCTCATCCTCCTCCGCCTGACGCCGCTTGGCGTCGGCGTCGCCGAGGTCGAGCAGACTCTTGGCATTGTCGTTCCAGGCGCCGAAGTGGTATTCGTCCAGCACAATCAGGTCCCAGTCGATGCTGTGCACCCACTCGTTCTTGGGCTTGATGTTGCCGTAACGGTCACGTCCAAGGTAGTCTTGGAACGACCCGAACACCACCAACGGTTTCGATGATGAAAGCGACGGGAATCGTTCATCCATCCTGCTGCTGTAATACCGCCACCCTTCGAAGTCGCGGTGTCGTAGCAAGTCGTCGCGCCACGAGTCCTCGACGGCGGGCTTGAAGGTGAGCACCAGCACCCGCTTGGCCTTCATCCTCTTGGCTAACTGGTAGGTGGCAAAAGTCTTGCCGAAGCGCATCTTGGCATTCCACAGATAGTGGCTGGGGCGGTCGGGCTCCTCCTTATCCATCTGCTCAAAGTATTCGGCCGTCTGCTTTACGGCCTGCTTTTGTTCATCGCGCATCGTGTAGTCGAGGTCGCGCACGGTCTCCACGTGCGTGTCGCGATGGCGCACTGCCACGTAGGCGGCCTTGGCCTCGCGCAGCGAGCAGCGGCACCACTCACCAATAAGCTCCTTTCCCATACGACGCAGCATCTCGTGCAGGTCGTGGTCGGAGAAACTCTCGCCGCTGCCGTCGGCATAGAAGGCGTTGTTGTGCCACAGCAGGTGGTATGTTTTCTTAGGCTCCGTGATGGGATGCTGCTCGTCGATGCGCTTGCGCACGTCGGCACGCGTCGTCTGCCCTATCTTGATCCAGCCGGGGAACGACGTGTCGTCATACATATAAATCTGCGGCACCGTCCGCCGCATCTTGGGGAGTATCTGTTCTGTCGTCTGCATAATATGTCAGTTTGTCCGTTATCATTTCAAACAGACGCCCTTATGCAGAAACAATGTAAAAAGAGGAATAGTTGGCTATCGGTAATTCAAGCTATGGACCGCATCGTGTACAACGATTATCATTTCTCCACGAACGTCGAGCGTTATTTCGTATGCAAAATGGAAATCTTCGCAGATAAACTCCTGCCAGTCGTTATCGATCCACTCTTGTTTAAGTCTCGCTTTGGAAAATATGGTAGCATAGTCGACAAGAGATTCCAACCCGTCGTAAAGACGATTTTTCTTGCGTTCTACCGTCTCATAGCTGAGGGTGTGCCAATGACGCAAAATAGATGCATCATAAAATGCATCTATTGCTTGGTCGACACGTTCCTCGATGATTATCCTCATGCCTCAGGATGATAGAAGTTGTAGATCTTCTCCGTCAATCTGCGACGAGATTCTTCAAGAGGTATGCAACGTGCAATTTCCTCATCTGAAATAACACGGTAGGCCTTTCTTGCAGCAATACCATACTCTGCGGCAGGCTCACTGACACGCTGTATTTCAGGCTCGTTATCTTTATATTCACGTACCATACTTGCTATCATTTGTATTTGCAAAAATACAAATGTTTTTTCATATAGCCAAATTATTCTTCTTTTCTCATCATTTCAAAGAGCGCTCTGTTTATGTTTTTGCCGAGCCTTTCCCCTCGGCGTGGGTTTGCTCATCAAGTTCGATTCCCTGCGGTCAGGCAACTACGTGGGTTCTTCTGTCCTTCGGTGATCCTTCGGCGGTGTCGGCCTAATCCATCGTCCGTGTTTTCTTCTCTTGTTTCCTTTGTTTCTTGGCTTCTTTCTGTGTTTTTTTGCGCTGCCGTTTCTCCCATCTTATCCTGTCTTCATTTGTAACCTGCAAATCTTTGCTGTTGATAAGTCTAACCAAATCATCAATGCTAAACGTCCTGTCCAGTCTGTCAATTTTCATCAGTTCTTCTGCGGTAGCCTCATTTTTCAGCATCCTCATTACAGAATCGAAAAGCATAGGATCTCTTAACGTGATAGTATTATTGTTGTAGTAACTACTAAACCTACTGGCAACAAGTTGCCTCAACTTATCTTCGTCGAATCGTCTTTCCTCAATCGTTTTGCGGAGACATCGCTTCAGCACCGTCTCGCGAGGTACAGGTTTCCCGTTGCCTGTTATCAACTCGGCTGGGTCCAATTGGTCGAGTGATGCCATTACATCGGCTTCGCTCATCCAGAATGGCACCGAAAAAGCCATTCCCAATCCATAGCGTCCCTTCAGCAGACTTGTACGCAGTTTCTCTCTTATGGAGGCAATGTCAATTTCTGGATGCTCTTTCAAGAATATCTGTCTTTCAGACAACGTCGATGGATGAGTGTGTGTCCTTTCTACCTTTGTTTTATTCTCAAGTCTCTCTTTGTATTCCTGATAGAGGGATAGGTCTGTCTGTTTCAGAATGCCCAATGCCTTCTTGGCCTCATTCCGTAATGTCGGGTTGTCGGAATCCTTGAATGCTATTGCCTTACAATAGTCTTTATATGTATCAATCAAAAACATAGCTTTATTCCATCGGTCGTATCATACTTTCGATAAAGGCAATCTCGTCCTCCGTCAGGCCATATTTCTTGTACAACATCTCGTCCGTCCATGGGTGAGAGAAGTCTTGAAGGGGAACGTATAGATATGTATCGTGAGTCATATTTTTGTTTTTGCGAATACCTACCATAAATCTGAAGAACTTTGTCTTCATATACTCGGAAACGCATTCCGCCTCTGATCTATCCTTGGAATATATACAGAGGAAAGTTTCAGAGCATATCATATTAGGCTCTCCCATTTCAGCCTTACCAATTATTCTTGCAGGAATGGGGTTCCCTAACTGCCCTGCTGCTCCATCGGCCTTTGATACAAATAGCTTATATTTCGGGACAACATCTAAATTACGAGTTATTTTTACCTCATCTTTCAAATACATTATTTGACGTTTGCTTTCATATCGGCACAATATTCTCCTATCTGTTTTTTTTGTGGTTACGAATTCTTCAATATTTCCAACCAGATTAAATGGATTTCTTTTTGACACGATACTCTCAAATGAAGACTCTTTGAATGATTGGACTTTCTGTAATATACTAATCACATTGGCATCACGTATCATAATATCACCACCTTCGTCTAGATACCTCTCGCTTTCTACAATGTTACCATCAGACTGATGAAGATAAACTTTGCATTTTCCAGATTGTTTTGCATTTCGCATAAAGTAGCAAACGCCACCTTCTATCTGAACTTGAGGAAAACAATCACTAGCATTTATATAATCATGTAGCACTTGGATATGTTTGTCTTCAAGCATTTCTTTTCTGAATTCATCAAGGTGTTTTCCTCCTGTCATCCACCTCGATGGCATAATCATCACAAGAAAAACAGGTTTTACTTTCTTTGCCTGTTGAACGAATAGTTGATATATCGGCATAGCACTAGAGCCGGTACCACCTCCGTCACTCATCTGGTACGGTGGATTACCTATGATTACATCGAATTGCATATCTTTATGGAATATTTCTTTAATTGATTTATGGATAAAGGGATAGGCGTAGGTCTCGCGGCTGTCGGTACGGAGGTACTCGCCTTTGCTGGCGCCACAGTGTTCACAGCGGCCTTGCACGTTCCAGGTATGGTGACAGCGCTCGTATAGCAGGTTGCCCTGTACGTCGCGGAAGGCGGTGCTGACGCTGTACTCTCCGTTGGCAAGCTTAGAGCAGTAGAGCGTGCGGCGGCTCATCTCGGCGGTGAGGTCGGTACAGGCGATGCCGAAGACCTGCTTGGTCATCACGTGGTCAATACGCTCCTGCAGGTCAGGCATCTGCTCTTCGAGACCTGCAAGCAGCCGCTTGGCAATCTCACGCAGAAAGACGCCACTCTTGCTGCAGGGGTCGAGAAAGCGCGCCTTCGGGCTGCGGAACAATTCCTGCGGCAGCAGGTCGAGCATCCGATTGGCTAACTCCGGCGAAGTGAAGACCTCGTCACTGCTCAAATTTGCCAAGCAGTTCAAGATATCGGGTGCATATCGTTCTTTCATATTCTTGTAGTTTTTCTCCTACATATTATAAAAGATTTTAAAAGAAAAAGTTGTCGACCTCTTTTCCAATCTTTTAAAATCTGATTGAGATTAAATGTCCTCTGATTGCATATACAGTTGCGTGTAGTGAATTGGTGGATAGGAACGCACAGGCTCGTCGAAGCTCTGTGCTTCGCCCTGCTCATCGAATAGGGAATACTGGTGCGTCTGGTTGACAAGGAAGTCAAACTGGAAATCGCGCCGCGAGAACTGCATGCTGCCTGCGATAGGCGTCCACTCGCAAAAGGTGATAGGCCTGTTATCCGCAGTGCGATAGGTCAGCGCATCGCCACAGACAATATTCTTCTGCAGCATATAATTGAGCGACTTGCAGTAACTAGACTCCCCCTCTAAGTTAGAGGGGGTGCCCGAAGGGCGGGGGCGTGTGTTGACCACTTCCCCAAACAGCCTCTCCCGGCAGGCCTCGGCATTGTCCTCCAACAGCTCGATACCATAGCATGAGCCTACGGCTATTAGGCTTTTAAATTCCCATTCCGTAGGGGATTTGATGTCTTTCAATAGGGAGAGTTTGCGGCGCAGAATCTCAATAAGGAAATTCCCGTCGCCACAGGCGGGCTCAAGGAAACGGCTGTCGAGCCGGAACGACTCGTCCCGCACCAAGTCGAGCATAGCGTTCACTTCTCGCGGATTGGTGAACACCTCGCCGTGCTCAGCCACCCTCTGGCGACTCTTGATTTGTGATTTAAGGTTTTCGTTGTCGGGCATAAGAAAATCGTGGAACTTTGCTTGTGCCCTCTTAGGTGTTCCACGACCTTCCCGACAATCAAGTAAAGCCCACGATTTCTCGCAGGCGTTTACCTCCTTCTATGTCGGGACTTGATTTGTGGAACTTCAAGAGGACAAGTTAGAGCGAAAACGCTTTATATTATGTTATTTATCTTCTATTTTTCTGTTTCGATATATTATCTTTTTAGTTGGATCATTTACTATTTCCGAGTGCAAAAATACAGATTATTTTTTGAATGGTAAAAAAAAATGTTCAATTTAGAATATATACAAACCCAATCAAATTCGTTCGTACCTATACCCTGCCTTTTTTACATATGCATCAAAGTATCTCCCGTGAGAATCAGCGGACATCAAGCCCTCATAGACCGATTCTGGCACATCAAAATATTGGTACACGGTACCATAATTAAACTCGACTTCTAAAATCATTTGTGAAGCATCGTATCCAATTGATGCAATGTTTGATGAATTAACATAAGTTCTTTCCATAATTATTAGTTAATTAATTTCTAATTTTTGCGTTCTCCATGTTTTTGTTATATCAAGGTAGGCACCATCTTTTATTTGAAGTTTTTTATTCCATCCTTTTTTCTGTTCAGAGTTTTTGGCAACACACGGATCTTGGCTATCAGGACGTAATGATACCTCTGGGAGTTGAATGTTTACTCTCATTGGCATTCGAACAGCTTCACCAACAATAATAGATTCGCCCGTTTTCAAGATGGGGAGCATATTGACCAAACCAGACAAATTGTCTGACACTGTATTAGCAACAATTCCCTTGTCATTTGAGTTGGTAAGTCTCAATGAAATAGTGGTTCCACACTGAGACAAAATGGTTGGGTCAATTTCAGAGGGACGTTGACTAACAATCATTGCGCCAATGCCATATTTTCTTCCTTCTTTTACAATTCTACGAACTATTGATGATGCTCTATTATTATTATTTGTTCCCAAATAATTGTGTGCTTCTTCCATAACTATCAAAAGAGGTCTTTCACGCGCTCCTTGCTCAAGCTTTCGTCCCCAAAATAGTGAATCATACATTAATCTAAGCATAATGCCAACGATATCCATTAATATACTACTTGGGACTCCTGAAACATCAAATACAGACAATGTTTTTTCTCCATACCAGTTCTTTAGCAACACCTCCAAGTCATTATTTAAGGCCCCTTTTTCTGATGGTACAAATCCTTCCGGATTAAAAACAAAATCATAGCGTGGGTCGGACAATCGTGCCTGTAACTGTAGTAATTGTCTTTTTAAATTCAGTGATGCTTTGGCCAAATATATCTGCTTATCTACAATTGCCTTATATGTTGGTACGCAGAAAGGCTCTATACTACCAGAAAGTTTCTTCCCATCACAATCCGAGAATTCTTCCGTAGTATTAGCTGGGTTAAAATCATTATCTATCTCGCAGAATTTTTGTCCCGTTTGCGGAGCATGGTGTGTTGAGAAAACCAAACGATAAAGATATAGGAAAAGACGCTTCAAGCTAAATGGAATGGGAGTATCCGCTGTAATTTGGTCTTCTTTTAGGTAAGTATATTTTTCTGCATGTTCTCGGACGGTCAGTTTTTTCAATCTAAGCACATATTCCGCAATTTGAGCCCTATCACTATCACTAACATCGCCAAAAGAGAAATTGACGAACTCATCAAAACTCATAGCCCAATAAGGTACTACAAGTTTTTTCTCTTGAGCATTTCCAGAATTGATTCGAAATATGTTTGCCTTATTTTCAAAAGTACTTCCATATTCTCCATGAATATCTATTAGAACAATGCGCGAAGATGGGAATCTATCCGTATCAATTAGTGTATTTATAACCCCTGCCACTGTTGTGGACTTTCCTGTACCAGTGGAACCTACAATTGCACAATGACGACTCACGAGTTTGTTTACATCCACGAGTGCAGGTATATTTTCTGCTCCAGAGATTACTCCTATGGGTACGAACTCTGCCCCATGCTGACGCCCATAGATATTTACAAGATCATCCTCCGTAACAATATGTACTTCATCATCTATCATAGGGTACTGAGAAATGCCACGTTCAAATGGCTGTCCATTTGCTCCTTCTCCGACCAGTTGGACGGTCATCCATCTTAATCCAACATTACGATCTTTTAATAAGTCTGGCACTGCATCTGCTCCAATTTGAACTATTGATCCATACAGATTGACATAGCCTTGAGGAATCTTTACAAAACCACCGACTTGCCCTACTTTATAACCATTACCATAAATATATGAAATAGTAGAATTAAGGGACGAATATAATTGCACAGAGACATTGGATCCGGAAATGCTTCTGACAACCCCTATGACGGCAGGATTCTTACTTGTCTGCATCAGAATGATCTCCTATTAGTTCAAATAAAAATGATGTAAAGGCTGCGAAATCACCAAATGTAACTCTATCGTCAATCTTTGTGAAGTTAAAGTTGGCAAACTCGTTTTTATCATCTATAAACTTCGACCACTCTCGACATTGTGCACCTATAATCGCTTCATCATCATACCATACACTCAAGTTTGGTCTCTCCAAGGATCTCTTAACAGCCTCAGGAGAGGCAAGAGTCCCATCTGGTTTTTTAACCTTTCCATACATTAAGGCTACCACATTTGCAGTCTGATTTACCTTTAATGCATTAATAATAGTGTCATTGACATGTTCATCGCCAAAAGAGTAACCACAAATAAACATCACAGCGTGTGGTTTTAAAAGAAAATCTGTCAGTTTATCCGACAAAGCTAAAAAAGGCATTTTACGACTTTGGTCGTATTTAAGCTTTGATGGATATATTAGTTCGGGAGAACCAAGAATATCTTTAGAAACTCTGCATACTCCACCATTTACCACTTTCCAATTAACAGAGCCATGCAATTTCCACAATCTAGCCCAATAAGCAGGCAACATATTCTCCTCAACTGAATGTATGTCGAAGAAAGGATATCTCGAACCAGAAAACCCATCGAAAAATGGAACACATTGCTCTTCTAGTGCTTGTTCCATCAACAAGTCGTAATTGGTGGTAAAAATCTCAATAGGCACATTCCTATCAATAGAATTAATCCATCTTGCGAATCTTCTATAAGAATTATCCTCACCTGGCAAATCCTTTGTCACTGACGAAGCTATTATTTGACATATCTCTGTTTCTAGTGTCTTTAACTCATCCTCGGAAAAGCCTCGAACTGTACCACCACCAGACGATACCTCTTTCATAGAACGAATATATGTGAGAACGTCTTCAAGGTTACTTATATTTTTGCCCGCTTTCTTTAATTCTTCCATCAATTTCATATATGGTGAATCTGGAGAATCCGCAATATGAGCTTTTTTGATTATTTGCGTTAATCCACTCATATCTGGCAATAATGGTTTACCTGCTGCATTGGGTACAGATAATGGACATCCTGCTGCTAGCAAGAATCCTAAGGGCGCTTTATCTTGAGACAACAACAATCTCAAACTACGCAGATGTCTAATTTGATCGTGGTTCATTTTGTGTATTTCGATATTTTTTATCAAGTAGTTTTCACACTTACGACTTGACAAAGATTTATTCCATTCTGATGACAAGGTATTCCTAAATAAATACCAACACCTTACTCATTTCGTTTCACATCATTAACGAATTTAATATCTTTATTCATTTTCACGCTGCAAAGATACGAATCTTTTCTTGTTTGGCAAAATAATCTTTAGTGGTTAGTCCTCTGTACAATTCTCCCAGCGCTGGCGGGCAGCCTCCAGGCCTTTGTGCAGCTGACGTTGCAGCAACTCCTTCGAAGGCAGCTCGGTCATATACTGCGCCACCTTGATGCCCGACTTGTCGAGTTGCAGCAGCTCTATCTGTTCGTCGCCGCCTTCGGTACAGAGCAACAGGCCGAGGGGCTGCTCCTCGCCAGCCTCCATCTCATGGGCTTCGAGCCATCGCAGGTACAACTCCATCTGGCCTTTGTACTGCGCCTTGAATTTGCCGAGTTTCAAATCAATGGCTATCAATCGGTGCAACCTGCGATGGTAAAACAGCAGGTCGAGATAGAAGTCTTCGCCATCGATTATCATCCGCTTCTGTCGCTCGACGAAAGTGAACCCATTACCCAACTCCAATATGAACTGCTCCAGATGCGCCACCAAGCTATCCTCGAGGCTCTTCTCGCTGTACATTCCTTTCAGCCCCGTGAACTCCAGGAAATAAGGACTCTTGAAGACCAAGTCGGGAGTAAGTACATTGTTATCCCGCAGTTCCGTCAGTTCCTGCTTGATCAGTTTGTCTGGCTTTGTCGCAATGGCGGTGCGCTCGTACAGCATGCCATCTATCTCCTTGCGTAGCTGACGAATAGACCATCTTTCGGAAGCAGCCAACGTTAGGTAGAATTCCCGCTGAAGGTCGTCTTTTATAGGAATAACCTCTACAAAATGAGACCATTGTAATTGTCGCGACAGTGTCGCGACAATTTGGAATTCAGGAAACAGGGATGCAAATTGCATCATACGACGAATACTTTTCACATCGAACCCCTTTGTTCCAAACTCTTCCTGCAATTGTCGCGACACCGTCGCGACAATTTGTTTGCCGTATTCAGCGCGTTCGTTTCCAAGCACTTCACGATTGATGCGCTCGCCGATATGCCAATACATCAGAGTGAGTTCGGCATTGACATTGACGGCAACCTGATTTCGGGCTTGATTGATAATTTGCCTAATGTCATCAATCAGCAATGTGTTTGTCGGTAGTATTTCTGTGGTTTTATCCATGTCTTTGGTTCTCATATTTTCACGCTGCAAAGATACAAATCTTTTCTTGTTTGGCAAAATAATCTTTAGGGGTTAATCCTTCGGGCGGCTCTCCCGGCACCGGCGGGCAGCTTCCAGGCCTTTGTGCAACTGGCGTTGCAGCAGCTCTTTGGAGATGATGAGAATGTGCAATTTCATTTTTCAAGGGTGCTCTCCAAATCATCTATCGAAGGCAACTCTGATTTCAACTCTTCTATCATCTTACTGGTTTGATACTCTGCTACACCGAGAGGCTGTGTCATACCACGAAGGGCATACTCTACTTTTGTATTGTTCTTTGTGCGGCATAACAATAATCCAATCGTTGGATTGTCCTCGGGCATTTTTATTAAGTCATCAATGGCGGAGATATAGTAGTTCAGTTTGCTGAGGAACTCTGGCTTGAAATCCACAACCTTCAACTCAATGGCAACGTAGCAGTGCAATCGGGTGTGGTACATCATCAAGTCCACCTTGTTTTCTTCGCCTGCTATGTTCAACGGGTACTGACGGCCTAAAAAGGAAAAACCTTTTCCCAACTCCAGTAAGAAATCCGTCACTTTACTGGCCAACTGGTCTTCAAGATCCTGCTCCTGTTTTACTTGGGTCATATCCACGAAGCCGAAATTGTATGGGTCTTTGAATGCGGCTCTTGCCAAGTCGCTATTCACAGGAGGCAATGTAGAATCGAAATTGTTGGGGAGGGCCACGGCTTTCTTGTGGTACTCGCCTTCAATCTGCATCAACATAATATCGCGACTCCAACCCTGAATGGCCGCTTCTGTCATGTAGAAAGCACGTAAGGCCATGTCTTTGACTTTCGGAAACATGGAGATATGATGGTACCATGTGATTTGTGCAAGCGGTACTTGCACAAATTGACCGTCAGCCGACACCGTGAATTTTGCAAGTCTCGCTTGCAAAAATGGCATCTCCTGTAATTGTGCAAGTGGCACTTGCACAAATGGAAAGTCGTGGTACTCGTCAGCAAATTGTCTCATGTATTTCAGGTTGCGGATAGAATAGCCACTGTCGCCACCATAACGCTTCTGCAAGTCAACGGAAAGCTGATCAATGACTTTAGCTCCCCAGCCATGTTCCTGTTGTTTACGGATAATGTCGTTCCCAAGCCACCAGTAGTGCTGAAGCGTGGCAGCATTGAGTTGCATTGCCGCCTGTAGTCGCTGTCTGTCAATCTCGGTAATAAGTTGTTGAAGCCACTGCTGGTATTCTTTGTCGTCAATTATACAGAGTACCTTGTCGGTCATAATGAGTCAGTTTTTATTCGTTTTCACGCTGCAAAGATACAACTTTTCAAGATTATTACATAATAAATTTTACATCTTTTCAAGATTATTGGAGCGGTAAATTTACATCTTTTCAAGATTATTATGAGATGTCTCCCTCAAAATTACGAAATTGGATTGACTGCGTTATTTTACAAAAATCAACACTTAACAACTGCGTTATTTTACAAAAAAATGTCGGCAATGCCGATACAATTTGTCCTTGTATTTTAATATTTTTTTTGCCACATAAAACTACTATCGCGAGTGGTTGATCATGACAATTGTGTCACCAGTGGTGTCACAATCTTTATGTCCGGAAACATTGAGGCAAATTGCATCATTCTGCGAATCGTTCGTGGCTCAAATCCTTTGTCTCCATATTCCGTTTGCAATTGTCGCGCCACCTGCGCGACAATTTGTTTGCCGTACTCAGCGCGTTCGTTTCCAAGCACTTCACGATTGATGCGCTCGCCGATATGCCAATACATCAAGGTGAGTTCGGCATTGACATTGACGGCAACGCGGTTGCGCGTCTGGTTGATAATCTGCCGCAAGTCGTCAACCAACGGCATAATATTGTTGCTCTTTTGTATGGTTAGGCTGTCTGCCATCAGGTAATATTAATTGCAGAGATACAAATCTTCTTTTGGTGGCCTCTAGATGCACTTTCAGGTAGTTTTGACATCTCTATTTTTGCGTCATTGTCGTTGCAAAAGTACAAACTTTTCCCGACACGGCAAAATATTTTTTTCAATTCAGAAAAAGGCAAAGTATCCAGATTTTCCCATCGATGGGAAATAATGGGAAACGGCCTATGTAGCCTCGCGCATCCTCTGCCCGCCATACCACTGGCATGGCTCTTCCTAGCATTCCCCTAGCAGTCCCTAGGGGATGGCCTCCACGCTGGGGGCGGTGCCGTCCAAGACGATGGGGGCACGGAGGTAGATGGGGGCGCGTTGTGCGAGTTGTGTGCCGATGGCGGTGCGCATCTCGGGTTCGGGCAGGCCGTGGAGCTTGGGGCGCACGTGGCGGCTGCGCAGGGCGCGCTCGACCAGGGCGTCGACGCTCATCTGGAGGTAGATGGCGGTGCCGTGTGAAATCCATGTTGTCGCCGTAGCAGGGGGTGCCGCCGCCGGTGGAGATGACGATATTGTCCAACTCCGCCGTCGTGTGCAGCATCTGGGTCTCCAGCTTGCGGAAAGCATCCTCGCCGAAAACCTCGAAGAAACGCGCCACGGTGTAGTGGTACTTCGCCTCAAAGGCTTGGTCCAGGTCCACAAAGGCCAACCCTTTGGCCGCCGCCAGGCGGGGGCCGAAGGTGCTCTTGCCGCTGTACATGTATCCGACGAGGTAGTATTTCATCTTTTCCAGTAGTTAAGTAGTCAGTGGTCAAGTAGTTATAACGACATAAGCTCCTTAGCGGTCTGGAGGGCTGCCTTGGTGGGTGGGTCGGAGGAGAGCATGGTAGCGACCTCGGTAACGCGTTCCTGGGGGTCGAGTTCACGGATGCGCGACACGGTGCGGTCGTCAGCCGTCTGCTTGTAGACCTTGAGGTGCTGCGAGGCCCGTGCGGCTATCTGGGGCAGGTGGGTGATGGCCACGACCTGCATCCGTTGGGCCATGCGCTGCATGATGGTGCCGACAGCCACGGAGATGTCGCCACTGACGCCGGTGTCTATCTCGTCGAAGATGACGGTGGGCAGCAGCGAGTGGCTGGTGAGCATGCTCTTGACCGCCAGCATCAGCCGCGACAACTCGCCGCCGCTGGCCACTTTGGCCACGTCGCGCAGCTCGCCTCCGCGGTTGGCGTTAAAGAGGAATCCCACGGCATCATGACCCGTCGGGCCATAGGTGGGCATCGCCTTGATGTCCACCTCAAATCGCGCCTCGGGCATGCCCAGCTCATGCAGGGTGGGCAGTATGTTCTTTTCCAGCAGGCGGCCCGCCTTGGTGCGGCTGGCGGTGAGGCGGTCGGCCGTTTGCTGAACCTGTGCAAATGCCTTGTCCACCTCCTCCATGAGGGTCTGTATGCGCTCGTCTAGGGTGGAGATGCCCTGCAGGCGTTGGTCCAGCTCGTCGCGCAACTGGATGAGTG
>CACZLT010000027.1 GCA_902782185.1 uncultured Bacteroidota bacterium
AACGTTCAAAATCAAATGATGGCTCTGTAGCTCAGCTGGATAGAGCAACTGCCTTCTAAGCAGTAGGTCCTGCGTTCGAGTCGCAGCAGGGTCACCACCCAAGAAGAGGGGCGGCACCGCAGCGCTTGCGCTGCGGTGCCGCCGGTTTTTCCATGCCATGTGTGTTATTCTTCGGCCGAGTGGGCGTTGGCGTCGGGATTGACACGCTTGACCATGCCCTGCAGGGCGGTGCCGGGGCCCACCTCGATGAACTCGTCGGCGCCGTCGGCGAGCATGTGCTGCACGGTGGCGGTCCAGCGCACGGGCGAGGTGAGCTGCATGAGCAGGTTGCGCTTGATTTCGTCGGGGTCGCTGTGCGGCAGGGCGTCCACGTTCTGGTAGCAGGGGCAGACGGGGGGCTGGAAGCGGGTCTTCTCGATGGCCTCGGCCAGTTCCACGCGTGCCGGCTCCATCAGCGGGCTGTGGAATGCGCCGCCCACGGCCAGCGGCAGGGCCTTGCCCTTGGCCTCCTTGACCAGTTCGCAGGCGCGGGCCACGCCCTCGTTCGTGCCGCTGATGACCAGTTGGCCGGGGCAGTTGTAGTTGGCCGGTACCACCACCTCGCCCTGCACCGAGGCGCAGATGTCCTCGACCGTCTTGTCGTCGAGTTTCAGCACGGCCGCCATGGTTGACGGGGTCTGCTCGCAGCAGCGCTGCATGGCGTTGGCGCGGGCGATGACAAGGCGCAGGCCGTCCTCGAAGCCCATCGCGCCGGCGGCCACCAGGGCCGAGAACTCGCCCAGCGAGTGGCCGCCCACCATGTCGGGGCGGAAGCTGTCGCCCAGGTACCTGGCCAGTATCACGCTGTGGAGGAAGATGGCGGGCTGCGTAACGCGCGTCTGCTTCAAATCGTCCGCTGTGCCGCCGAACATCATGTCGGTGATGCGGAAACCTATTATCTCGTTGGCCTGCTCGAACATCGCGCGGCAGGCGTCGTTGCCCTCATAGAGGTTTTTGCCCATGCCCACAAACTGGGCTCCCTGGCCTGGGAATACGAATGCTTTCATCTGTCAGTGTTAGTTTGCAGTTGGTTTGCTTCTTTTGTACAGACCGCTCATGTCGGTTTCCACCAGGATGCTGTCGCCCACGGCGATGAAGTAGCGTCCGCTGAGGCCCAGGGTGGAGTCGGTGATGGCGTCGATGGTGTATTGCAGCATCTCGAGCCGCTGGCTGCCGGGCGTGTAGTTCGACATGGTGAGGTTGTAGCCGTCGAGTTTCCAGTTCGAAAAAGGCACGTGGGCCAGCAAGGCGGTGTGGTTGTCATTGATAACCAGCTTCTTGCCAATCAGGTCGAAGACATCCTGGCCTGCCGTCAAGGGGAAACTCCAGATGCCTACCACGGCGCTCTCGGCCACGGGCTGCTCCTTCTCGCTGCACGACACCGTGGCCGTCAGCAGCACTGCCAGCATCGCCAGCATGAAAAATCTCGGTCTTTTCATTGCAGTACAGTCATTTTTTAACGTTCAACATCCCCATAACGCCGTTTCCCGGAAAACATTGTGCCGGATGTCCCAAAAAAATGACCGGGAAAGCAAAAGCACGGCTCATGCCTCGACAATCCGATACTTTCCCGGGGTTTCCCCAAGATGCGTGAGCCGCTGTGAGACCATATCGTCCCACAGCGGTTTTTTGTTTATGTATACATTAAGAGAATACCTAGGGAGTACCTAGAGAGTCCCTGCCCGGCGATGACATTTTACCCATTCTGCACAATAAATCTGATACTTCCGCGTTATTGCGGCAACAATTTCAAAATGGGAACACTTATGAAAGCAATCCTCAAAAAGGCTATTCCTCTACTGCTCGTGGCAGGAGTGCTCGCCATGAGCGGGGTGCAAGTCTCCTGCTCGGGATCCGACACCATGTACAAACGTTCGCAAACCAACAAGGGACGTAAAGTCAAATCCAACATCAAAGTCAAAGGCACCAACAAAGCCAACGGCCGAACCACCCGTACATACTAGCCCGCCCCATGCAGTCAGCCCTCTACCCCCTCAAGTTCCTCCCGCTTTTCAAAAACGTAATCTGGGGAGGCAACCGCCTCAAAGACTACGGATTCAACTATGAACCCCTGCCCAACTGCGGCGAGTTGTGGGCGCTGTCCTCGGTGGAGGGGCGCGAGTCGGTGGTGGCCAACGGCTTCCTGGCCGACAACACCCTCAACGAAGTCATCGAGATTTACATGGGAGACCTCGTCGGAGAGAAAGTGTACAACCGTTTCGGGACCCAGTTCCCACTGCTGCTCAAACTGATAGATGCTGCGCAAGACCTCTCCATCCAGGTACACCCCGACGACCAACTCGCCCAGCAGCGAGGCATGCCTTGCGGCAAGACCGAGATGTGGTACGTGCTGGAATCCGACCCTGGCGCGTGCATCATCAGCGGTTTCCGCCACGACACCACGCTCGAACAATACCGGGAAGCCCTTGCATCCGGACACCTCGAGGAACTGCTGTACGCGGAGCATCCCGAACCGGGCGACGTGTACTTCATCCCTGCCGGGCGGGTCCACGCCCTGGGGAAAGGTCTTCTGGTGGCCGAAATCCAGCAAACTTCCGACTGTACATACCGCATCTATGACTACAACCGCCGCGATGCCGACGGAAACCTGCGCCGGTTGCACACCGAAGAGGCCATGGACGCCATCGACTTCTCGTCCACCCCGGGACATGCGCACACGCACTACCATGCCCAACGCAACCAGACCGTGTCGCTGGCCCACTGCCCGTACTTTTCCACGCGGCTGGTGGATTTCGACACACCCTTGCGCAAGAACCTCGAGGATGTGGACACCTTTGTCGCCTACCTCTGCGTGGAAGGCATCGCTGCAGTGAAGGCGCTGGACACGGTGGTACCCATGCACACCGGCGAGTGTGTGCTGGTGCCGGCAGTGGCCGACCATGTGGAGCTGTTCTGCGAGGGGCCGGCCAAACTGCTGGAGGTTACCATCGACACCACCGGATGGGAGGATGACCCGAACTGCGGGAACGACTGGGTGGCACAGTTCGTCGGCATGACGGCATGACGGAGGGTACTCTCTAGGTACTCCCTAGGTATTCTCTTAATGAATACATAAACTCTGGTGCGATATGGCACGATATGGGAAAGATGGCTGAAAAATATCTTGCCGCGGTTCGGAATTATTTCGTACTTTTGTGGATGCCAACCTGTGTCCGAACCACGCGCAACTACTTGTCGGACATGGCGTTGCGGATATTTTGAAGATAGTAAAAAGACAGAATAACTGATGAAAAGAATCCTTATTGTCGGCGCGGGCGGCCAGATAGGCTCGGAACTGACCCGCAACCTGAGAGACATCTACGGCGACAGCAACGTCGTTTGCAGCGACCTGCGACCCCTGACGGGCGACCCCTACGAACGCGGCCCGGTGGAACGCATCGACAGCACACAGATCATGCAGATTGCCACCGCCGTGAAGCAGTACAACATCGACACCATCTACAACCTGGCCGCCATCCTCTCGGCCACCGCCGAACTGAACCCCATGCTGGGCTGGAACGTGGGCATCGGCAGCCTGGTGAACTGCCTGGAGGTGGCACGCCTCTTCGGCTGCGCCGTCTTCACGCCGAGCTCCATCGGCGCCTTCGGCCCTTCGACCCCTCGCGAAAACACGCCGCAGGACACCATCCAGCGCCCCAACACCATCTACGGCGTAACGAAGGTAACCGGCGAACTGCTGAGCGACTACTACTTCACCCGCTTCGGCGTGGACACCCGCTCGGTGCGCTTCCCCGGCCTCATCAGCCACATGACCCTCCCCGGCGGCGGCACCACCGACTACGCCGTCGAGATCTACTATGCCGCCGTCAAGGGCGAGAAGTTCGTCTGCCCGCTGAAGAAAGGCACCTTCATGGACATGATGTACATGCCCGACGCGCAGAAGGCCATGATCGACATCATGGAGGCCGACCCCTCGAAGCTGGTGCACCGCAACTCGTTCAACGTCACGGCCATGAGCTTCGACCCCGAGATTATCTATGCCGCCATCAAGAAGCACTATCCGCAGTTCGAGATGGTCTACGAGCCCGAGCCCATCAAGCAGGCCATCGCCGACAGCTGGCCCGACAAGATGGACGACGCGCCCGCAACGAGTGGGGCTGGGATCCCCAGTACGACCTCGACCGCATGACCGAGGACATGATACTCAACCTCAAGAAGAAACTCCTCTAAATGAGACCCCGACGGACAACCCTCCTGCGGATGGCCATGCTGCTGCTGGCGGCATGCCTGCTGTGCACCTCCTGTGGCAGCGGGGTGAACATGTACAAGCACAAGCGCAACACCGACTGCGGCTGCTAGCGTGGACACCACCGCCAACCGCTACCGACACATCCTCTCCGCCTACCTGCCCGAGGCAGCGGTGGAGAGGGTGTTCCGCTATCTGGATCGCCACCGCATCCACCTCCACATCACCCGCGGGCGGAGTACCAAGCTGGGCGACTACCGCCGACCCGGCCCCGGACACGAACGCCACGCAATCTCCATCAACGGCGACCTCAACCCCTACCTCTTCCTCTGGGTCTTCCTCCACGAGGCCGCCCACCTCGAGACACACCTCCACCACCCCCACGCGCAGCCCCACGGCCATGAGTGGCAGGGCGAGTACGCCCGCCTGCTGGACGAGTATGCCGGACTGTTCCCGGAAGAGGCGCAGCCGCTCATACACAGCTACACCAGCCGCATCCCCCTCTCGCGCAGCGTGGGCCGCAAAATAGAAACCCTCCTGCTCCACCACGACCCCGGCTACCATCCCGCCACCACCCTCGACCAGCAACTGCCAGGTGTGCGTTTCCGATTGAAAAACAAGCCGGAACGGCTCTTCGAGGCATTGGAGAAACGTCGCACACGTTGGCTCTGTCACTGCCTCGACGACGGCTGCCAATACCTTGTCAGCGGCACCGCAGAAATCGAGCCCGAACAGACTGCCCAATGAGCCGAAATCCAGCAACGAAACCATAAACAGGACAATCTTCAAAAAATATTTTGCCGTGTGGAATTTTATTTGTACCTTTGCATTTTGAATATAATGCAATTCATAGGCATAAATGTCAAATGAGAGATATAGTGAAAACCTAGTCCTCTGTGAGATGAAATGCGGTTTGGGGAAGACCGGATTTGGCCATGTTCTCCCCCAGGGGGATACGCCCAAGCATACCGCCATAGGACGACTGCTGCAGGAAGCTGGCGGGAAGCCTTTGCAATGTGAGTTGGACGACTATACGCATGGTGGCGAGGGGAAAGCGCGCCCCGAATACATCATCACTTTCGACGACGATGCCGACACCCTCATTGTGGTAGAATGCAAAAAGTCGGCCAAATGGCACTGCTCCGAACACTTCAACCACCCCAAGTCCTATGCGGTCGACGGGGTACTCTACTACGCCAAGTTTCTGAAAAAAGGCTACAACGTCGTGGCCGTGGCCGTGAGCGGGGAACGCAAAGAGAATGCCAAGGTGTCAACATACTACTGGTGTCGCGGGGCCGATACCCCGGAACCGCTCGCCAAACTGAACATCATCCTCGAACCGGCCAACTATCTCAAATACCTCCGTGGAGAGCAAATCTCCATAGCCTACTCCATTGAAGACATTCGCAGCACGGCAGTGGCCATGTCGGACATGCTCCGCGTGGCCAAAGTAACCGCCAACGACAGACCTATATTCATCGCAGGCATATTGATAGCACTGCAGGACAAAGACTTCGGGAACGAATACGTCTCCGCCACCTCGCTCCGTTCCCTCACCCAAAGGCTCCACACAGCCATCGGCGAAGTGTTGAGCGATGCCGACATCAGGGACGACCGAATCAAGAATATACTGAATACTTTCGAGAATGTGGCAAGTCTGGAGTACTTCAAGACCACACCGATGAGCGAGGATGGCTCCCTGCGCTGGTTCATCAATGAACTGGACATGAAAATCAAGCCCATGATGGCGCACTCCGATTCCTCGGTCGATGCACTTGGCGAATTCTACAGCGAGTTTATCAAGTTCTCCAATGGCGACGACGGCAAGGCACTGGGCATAGTGCTCACTCCGCAACACCTGACTGACTTTATGGTGGAGGTGGCCGGAGTCAATAAAAACAGCAAGGTGGTTGACATTTGCGCCGGCTCGGGAAGCTTCCTGGTAACAGCCATGAGCAAAATGTTCAAAAACGCGAACCCGCAGGATATTGCGAGAATAAGGAAAAACGGCCTCTTTGGCGTTGAGGCTGATCCCCATATCTACACCCTGTGCATCGCCAACATGATTGTACGTAGGGACGGAAAAAGCAATATCTTCTATGGAAGTTGCTTCAACCCGCGCATATACGAGGCTCTCAAAAAAGAGCATATTGACATCGGGCTTATCAACCCGCCCTATTCGCAGAACGACCACAACGAGTTGCAATTTGTCGAGCAACTGCTCTCTATCCTCAGCAACCGAGGTGTGGCGGTGGCAGTGGTTCCTGTCAATTGTGCCTTGGGGAACACCTGCAAGGAAGAGCGTGAACGCCTGCTCGCCAAGCACACACTGGAAGCTGTCTTCAGCATGCCGACAGAACTCTTCAATCCCGCCGCCTCGGTACCGCCGTGTGTGATGGTATGGACAGCACACGTCCCCCATCCGGCAGGACACAAGACTTTCTTCGGGTATTTCAGGGACGATGGTTTTGTCAAACGCAAGCCGCTCGGGCGCATCGATGCCTACGGGCGGTGGGGAGACATTGAGGCGGAGTGGCTGGAGTTGTACCGCACAAAGACCGAAAAGCCTGGCTTGTCGGTAATGAAGGTCGTCGGGAGCGCCGACGAATGGGTCGCCGAGGCATACATGGAGACCGACTACTCCAAACTGACAGATGCCGACTTTGAACGCAAAATAAGAGAATATGTCGCGTTTCGTATACTGAACCATGTGGACGATGAAAAGGCTTGACCAGATATTCGAAATCTCATACGGCAACCAGCTTGACTTGAACAAGTGCGAGCGTTGTCAGTCCCCGGCGGGCTACAACTTCGTCAACCGCAGCGCAGCCAATTGTGGCGTGTCTGCCCGCATACTCCCTCCCCCGTCTTCCCGATGCCATCCCGCAGGCAGCCTGACGGCAGCCATGGGTGGCAGCATCCTTTCCACATTTGTCCAGCAGGAACCGTTTTTCACCGGACAAAATGTGAAAGTGCTTGTCCCCAAGGATCCCAGCATGTCCCTGTCGGAAAAACTATATTACTGTGCATGCATTGAGGCCAATCGATTCCGTTTCTCGGCTTTTGGCCGGGAAGCCAATGCCTCATTCGACTCTTTGCTGGTTCCTTCCAGGGAGGAAATACCAGCGCAGTACCTGAATCGGGAAATAGCCACCATTTCCGAAAGCAGTGTAACGTCTGGCAGGAAGAGCCTCGACACCTCCACGTGGGGCAAGTTCTTCTTTCACCAGCTGTTCACCATAAAGAAAGGCAAACGGTTGACCCGGGAACAGATGACTGAAGGATCCATCCCCTTCATTGGGGCGAGCGACAGCAATAACGGACAAACAGCTCTTGTTGGAAATTCCAGCCACCTGCACCCTGGCAACCTTTTGACGGTCAACTATAACGGCTCCATCGCCGAAGCCTACTACCAGCCCCGCCCATTCGTCGCCTCCGACGATGTCAATATCCTGTACCCTCTCAACTTCCAGTTGAACAAATACATAGGATTATTCCTATGCACCGTCATACAGCAGGAAAAGTACCGTTTCAACTATGGCAGAAAGTGGCATAAGGAATTGATGGAAAGGTCTGTACTGTCCCTCCCTGTAGACTCCAAGGGAAATCCCAACTGGAACTATATGGAAGACTACATAAGGGGACTGCCCCTGTCATCGAATGTATAATGCAAAGAAAACAACAAAACAAAAATCACAAATAATAATAACAATATGAAGATTCTAGTTTTAAACTGCGGAAGTTCATCCATCAAGTACCAGCTGGTCGACATGGCCAACAACGCCCAGGTGATGGCCAAGGGTCTGCTGGAGCGCATTGGCCTGGAAATGGGCGAGTTCACCCACAAGTGGAACGGCCAGAAGCACTACGAGCAGCAACCCATCCCCAACCACACCGAGGGCATCAAGATTGTCCTGGCCGCCCTCACCAGCCCCGAAATCGGCGTCATCAAAGACCTCAAGGAGATTGGCGCCGTCGGCAACCGCGTGGCCCACGGCGGCGAAATCTTCAAGGACAGCGCCCTGGTAACCGACACCGTCATCGAGCAAATCAAGAGCCTCGAGCACCTGGCCCCGCTGCACACCCCCGGCAACCTGGCCGGCATCTACGCCATGCGCGAGGTGCTGCCCAGCGTACCCCAGGCCGTGGTCTTCGACACCGCCTTCCACAGCACCCTGCCTCCCAAGACCTTCCTCTACGGCCTCCCCTACGAGATGTACGAGAAGTACGGCATCCGCCGCTACGGCTTCCACGGCACCAGCCACAAGTTTGTCGCCGAGAAGGCCGCCAAGATGATTGGCCGCGACTGGAACGACCTCAAAATCATCTCCTGCCACCTCGGCTCCGGCGCCTCCATCGCCGCCATCGACCACGGCAAGAGCTTCGACACCACCATGGGCATGACCGCCCTCGAGGGTCTCGTCATGGGTTCGCGCTGCGGCGACGTCGATCCGGGTGTGATCCTCTACCTCATGGATCAGGGATTCGACAGCAAGGCCCTCACCAAGATGCTCTACAAGCAGAGCGGCCTCATCGGCATCAGCGGCGACAAGCAGGACATGCGCGACATCCGCGCCGGCCGCGACGCGGGCGACGAGCGCGCCACCTACGCCTTCGACATGTTCGCCCTCCGCGTCAAGCGCTACATCGGCGGCTACATGGCCGAGATGGGCGGCTGCGACCTCCTCCTTTTCACCGGCGGCATCGGCGAGAACGCCTGGTTCATGCGCCGCCCCATCCTCGAAGGACTCGAGTGCCTCGGCATCAAGATCGACTTCTCGAAGAACGACAACGTTATGGGCGAGGACATCATCCTCTCCACTCCCGACTCGAAGGTCGCCACCGTGGTCTGCACCACCGACGAGGAGTACGTCATCGCCAGCGACACCTACAAACTCGTTTCCAAGTAAGCCTCTCCCAGGCTTCCATTTCCTTTTCAGCGGCGGGCAAGTGTGCCCGCCGCTGAAATTTTTATTTTGCCATGTCGGAAAATGTTCGTACTTTTGCAGTCGCAAACCGCCGAGATTTGGTTTGCCGAAAGAAAGCGCATTAATGCTGTATTCCAAAGTGTGAAACTGGACACTTCACATCAGAAGCTATGCAGGGATAGAGACATGACAGCGCTCCCGTTGGATAGTATTCAACTCTGAATATATCCATGTGGAGCAGTTCAGAAATCATTATTTTTGCATAGCAGGGAGTCCAGCCCTCACACTTGGAAATAGAGACATAATGAATGGCTCCACTTTCTTCGTTATAGATTAAGAAAAACCCTCCGTTGAGCCTACGGTACAAAGGTTGTGCCCGACACGTACAAGGGTATTGCATTATGTACAAAAACATGTACAAAGGTTTCTCTGTCCTAAACAGAATTTGTCTTGTTGCTGCAGTAGGAATAGCTTTTTCCAGTTGTGGCGGTAGCAAACAAGAAGAGGTTAAGTACGTCTCCTTTGACGGAATTTCAGGAGAACATGCAGAATTGTTGGAAGTCTCCGACTCAGTCAAAGTAATGCTTGTCAACCCCTCGGGTGACAAATGGGAGGTTCGTGCACTCATTCCTATTACAAATACCATGAGTTGGAGTGATGTTCCAGATACTGATCCCAATGCAAAGGAGTACTATAAGCCCCAAATGGGGAATCTGTCAGTTGAGTATTTGGACAAAAATGGCAGCGAGTTGGATTGCAGAGTGAATCCCAGTAGGGATGTCGTCGAGTCTGTGCTTTCGTCGAATAAAGAAAAAACGGAAAATATGAGCGCCCAAGAGATGTGGGGTGGAGGGTCGTACAAGGACAAGAAAGCGCTCTTTGATAAGGTGGCTTCTGTCAAGTTGTCCAGAGCCGAACTCTCGAAGGTGTTTTCTGCCTCCACATCTTCCTCGTCCAGCTCCTCTTCGTGGGATATTGATGACGATGACTTGGATGATCTGAAGAAGGCTGCCGAAATCAGCAAAAAAGCGTTGGAAGCCAACAAAAAGGCCATGAAAGCGGCCAAGAGTATCAGTTCGAAGAGCACGAAGGAGGCGATGGATGCTTATGAAAAAGCATTAGATGCCTATGAAGATATGCTTGATTTCTAATTAATAATAACCTTAAAAATATAAGTTTATGGAAAACACAACACCAACTAATCCCATTCAGCCTCAAGAAAATGCCCCCTATGCAGTGGCCTCATTAGTACTTGGTATACTTTCCCTAGTTATTGGGTGCTTCGGAGTTGGCCTTGTGCTCGGCATTGTAGGACTTGTCCTAGGAAGCAAAGGAACCAAAGCCTATAATGCACAGCCAGGTCGCTACAAAGGAGAAGGCATGCTTAAAGCAGGAAAAATCATGTCAATCATTGGCATCGTTTTAGGAGGAATAGCGGTGCTGGTCATGCTTGTAAGCGGTGCTGGTGCACTTGCCATGTTCGAGTGGCTGGACATGTTTTAGAGCTTTACTCCAGATGTCAAACAGTAAGGCAGAAAGATTAATGTTACCATGTCTCTATCGTAAGATGTTCGGGTTCTATTGTCCATGTTGTGGAACACAACGCTCCCTTTGGTTGCTTGCCAAGGGTGATGTCCTAGCGTCGGTGCAAATGTATCCTGCGCTATACACTACAATCTTCTCGGCAGGTATAGCTCAATACTTCTGCAAGGGAAGGAATAGGTGGAAAAACATGAAGATAGTCCTCTTGCTAAATGTCGCGATAGCGTTATTGGTATGTCTGTTGAAGAACATGAATCTTTATCCTGTTTAGTTGACCGAAAACAACTTTCTTCATCCCATCCTGCATAGTAGGAGTTGAGGCAGCTTGTTTGCTGCCTCAATTTTTTTCTGCAAGCTATGGTGCGGATGGACGAAAGCACCGGCGCATAGTCGCTAATAGTAAGCATGGGTCTATTAAACGAAAAGTACCCCGTCACCCGCGACGGGGTTTTTTGTTAAAAATATCCCAATGTTACCCCTCCCCCCTCCCTCTTCCCAAAGAGAGTAAAAAGTTGATAAGAAGAGGAGAAGAAGAGGATGCCTTCTAAACGCTAGTTATCAGCCAGTTGGAAATAGGCCAAAATCGGCCGTTTTTCGATTTTTGAGCGGAAAAATTTCATGTTTTTGGAGCACAATAAAGGGGGCGTTTCGGCGTTATCTTGGTAAAAATTTCATCCTATGGCAAACCAGAAAGAACAGAACCTGAAACTGAACATCGCCCCCGAGGTGGCCCGCGGCACCTACTCCAACCTCGCTGTCATCAGCCACTCGCCCTCCGAAATCACCCTCGGCTTCACCCGTGGCTATAAGTGCCACGATGCCCTTACAGCCGCAGCCTTTCCGCTCGCCGACCATGCACCCATTCTTCGACGGTCTTATCCCCGAGGGATGGCTGCTTGATGTCTCGTTACGTAACTGGAAACTGCAGCCTTATGACCGCATGGGGTTGCTGCTGGCTTGCTGCCGCGACTGCATCGGTGCGGTAAGCGTTGAACCTATAATGGAGGAGGCTTGAACATGAAGGAACGATGCTTATTCTGCTACAAGGAGCTGGCCGACGGTGAGCGTGATTTCCATCCCTCCTGTGCACACAAGTTCTTTGGCACCAGAAGAGTCCCGGAGTTGCCTTATACTCGCGACAATATCGACGCCCTCGCCGTGCAACTGGTGGATACCCATTCCACGGTGACAGGTGTGCAGGCCAAATTGTCGCTCCACCTGAATCGTGGTGAGCGCAACGAACCCCGCCGGTTGACCATTGTGGGACTGTGGGGTGGCTATATTATGAAACCGCAATCGTCCACGCTGACGTTCCTTCCGGAGAATGAAGACTTGACCATGCACCTGGCCGAGATTGCCGGCATCAAGGTGGTCCCCCATACGCTGATGCGGATGGCCGACGGCGAGTTGTGCTACCTCACCCGTCGCATCGACCGCACCGACAAAGGGGTGAAAATCCCGATGGAGGATGCCTGCCAGCTCACCGAACGACTCACCGAGCACAAGTACCACTCTTCCTATGAGCGTGTGGCCAAGGCCATCGCCAACTATTCACAGGTTGGACGTCTGGATTTGGTCAATTACTGGCAGGTGGTGCTCTTCTCATGGATTGTGGGGAACTCCGACATGCACCTGAAAAATTTTTCCCTCTACCAGCCCGACGGACAGCCGCGCCAGCTGACACCGGCTTACGACCTGCTGAACGTCCAGCTTGCCATGCCCGAGGACACCGAGGAACTGGCACTCACCTTGAATGGCAAGAAAAAGAAACTGACACGTGCCGACTTCGTGACGGCGATGACCCGTTCGGGACTTTCCCCCAAGGTGGCGGACAATCTGATTGGCTCATTTACAAAAGTGCTCCCCCGATGGAAAGAGTGTATCCACAGCTCGTTTCTTCCAGCGGAACTTCAGTCGCAATATATTGATATAATTGACAATTCCCTTAATCAACTCAACTAATCAATCCCTATCGGGTATAATCTAAATTTTATTCCCTGCAATTACACCCGATAGGGTAAAATTAACAGAATATGAAACGATACCTGACAATCCTGCTGCTCCTGCTGCCGCTGGCGGCGGCGGGACAGAACAAGAAGAGCGAGCCGCTGTTCGAGCAGGCCGTGGAGAAGGGGGTTGCGGGGCAGCACGAGGAAGCCGTCAAGCTGCTCAACAAGGCTCTTGACGTAGACCCCAAGTACGCCGAGGCATGGCTCCTGCTGGGCAAGCAGCACATGGCGCTGGAGCAATACGGCCAGGCGCGCGAGTGCTACCAGAGTTGCCTCGACCTCAACCCCGCCAGCACACGCTGGCAGAAGGAGGCGCGCGATGGCATCCGCACCGCCGAATGGCGCCAGTACGCCGTGGAGCATCCCGTCCCCTTCCGCCCCATCAACCTGGGCCCCAACGTCAATACCGAGGACGACGAGTACCTGCCCGCCCTCACGGCCGACTACCGCCAGCTGGTCTTCACCCGCCGCTCGCCGCGCCGCGCCTCCACCCAGCCCGGCCTGCCGCTGGAGGAGGACTTCTTCCTCTCGCTCTACGACACCATGGAGCTCGACTGGGGTCCCGCCCAGCGCATGCCCGAACCCCTCAACAGCAACGGCAACGAGGGGGCGCAGACCCTCTCGCACGACGGGCGCGTGGTCATCTTCACCGCCTGCGGACGCTCGCGCGAGAACAGCAGCTGCGACATCTATATGTCTGTGCGCCAGGGAGGCCGGTGGGGCAAGCCGCGCAACCTCGGCCGCCCAGTGAACACCCCCTACTGGGAGTCGTTCCCCTCGCTCTCCATCGACGGCTACACGCTCTACTTCGCCTCCGCGCGCCCAGGCGGCTACGGCGGCACCGACATCTGGTGCTGCACCCTCGAGGAGGGCCGCTGGAGCGAGCCACGCAACCTGGGACCCGGAATCAACACCCTCGGCAACGAGACCGCGCCCTTCGTCCACTTCGACGACAAGACACTCTACTTCGCCTCCGACGGACACCTCGGCATGGGCGGCATGGATCTCTTCCGCGCCAAGCGCACCAGCGACAGCACCTGGGGCGACGTGAAAAACCTGGGCTATCCCATCAACACCCCGGGCGACGAGAACAACCTCATCGTGGCGCCCGACGGCCGCACGGCCATCTTTTCCTCCGACCGCTTCGGCGGCTACGGCAAGCAGGATCTCTACTCGTTCGTCATGCCCGCGCCGGTACAGCCCGAGCGCGTAACGTTCATCGACCCCGTCGTCCAGGCCGAGAACCTGCTCTCGCTGGGCGACACCGTTACGCTGCGCAACATCCACTTCCTCACCGCCAGCGCCGAGCTCTACGAAGCCTCCAAGGCCGGCCTCGACCGCCTGGCCGAAGCCCTCAAGCGCCACCCCCGCCTGCGCCTCGAGGTGGGCGGCCACACCGATGCCGTCGGCAAGGAGGAGGACAACCTCCTGCTCTCCGAGCGACGGGCCAAGGCGGTCTACGACTACCTCGTCCTGCGCGGCATCAGCCCCGACCGCCTCACCTACCGCGGCTATGGCGAGAGCCGCCCCGTGGCCCCCAACGACACCCCCGAGGGTCGCGCCCAGAACCGCCGCACCACCCTCACGCCCCTGAAATAGGACAATCGCTCCGCTGTGAGACCATATCGTCCCACAGCGGTTTTTTGTTTATGTATTCATTAAGAGAGTACCTAGAGAGTACCTAGAGGGTGCCTACCGCCCCCCCTCCGTTCCGCCCCTCGCCGACAGCCGCTCGCCCACCATCGAGCGAAGCATCGCAAAGTCCTCGCGGCCAGGCATCCGGAAGATGGCGGGCGGAAGCCGGAACAACCTCACGGCCAGCCACACCTGCGCCGCCGCCATCAAGCCCTGCGCCGTCAGGCTCGCCCACGCCGACCCCACGGCTCCCAGCCGCGGTATCAGCGCCATATTGACGGCGACGTTCAGCACCAGACTGGCAGCGGCAAAGAGGTTCAGCTGGCGTAGGTATCCCCCCGCCGTGAGCAGTGAGCCGAAAATATAGGTCAAACTGATGGGTATGATGCCGAATATCACCACACGGAACACCGGCACATACTGCCCTCCGCGCTCGCCGTACAGCAAACCCATCACCCCCTCGGCAGCCAAACTCAACGCCACCGCGCTCCCCACCGCGAAAAACATCATCGGCAGCAGCACCAGCCTCGTGGTCGGCCCCACCTGCTCCCGCTCCCCTCGGCACAGGCGCGAGTAGACGGGCAGTAGCGGCACACTCACCAGGTAGGCCACCATCGTCAGCGCATCCAGCAGGCGGAAGGCTCCGGCATATACCCCAGCCTCGGCGTCTCCCGCCAAGCGTTGCAGCAGTATGGGGTCGATACGGTTGTAGCTCGCCATCAGAAGCACCAGCAATGCAAAGGGCGCACTCTCCTTCAGCACTGCCATGCAGAAGCGCTTCTCGAACCGCACCCGCTTCAATCCCGCCTTCCTCCCGATGACAACCAGCGCCAACAGTGCCGTGGCCCCATAGGCAACCAGTTGGGCATAGACGAAGAGGTGGATGTCAAACCTTGTGCGCAACGGACTCCACAGCAGGCATCCGCAGATGGCCACCATCAGCACCCGATCCAGTACCGACAGCACACTGTCCCACTTGAACAGCAGCAATCCCTCGAAGTTGCTCCGCAAATAGAGGATAAGCGAATTCAAGAACTGGCACACCGCCAGCAGCCCCAGCAGACGGAACTCGTCGCTTCCGTAGCCTGTCAGCAGCCCCACGGTGAATGCCACCGCCACATACAGGCCGAAGAGGCATATCTTCATACCCAGTATTCCGCTCAAATACTTGGTTATCAACTGCGGATGTTGCGCTATATTGCGCGTGTTGTAGTTTGTCAGCCCCATATCCAGCAATATGTTGAATATGTAGCTGAAACTGAACAGGGCATGGTAGAAACCGTATGCCTCGTTGCCCACGGCGTTCTGTACCCCGACCTCAATGCCGAGTATCCAGAAAGGCTTCACCAGCAGGTTGGCCAGCAGCACCCAGAAGAGTCCGGAAAGTAACTTCTTCTGCATCAATTGTCGGTTTTAGGGAACGCCTGTAACTCTCCTTTTTTCAGCGGCTTCCTTTTGGGTAACGACTTCTTTTCCTTGACTTCCTCTTTGACAGTCCAGTGTTCTTCCGACTCCCACTTCTCTCGCAATTGGAGGGTCTTCTCGAACATCACCGACTGCTCGGGCTGGCGTTGGCGACGATAGTCGCCGGGAGTCCAGCGGCCATTGCCGTCAGTGTCGATGACCGCCCGCACATGGTAGTCGCCTGCCCCAAGGTGTATGAAGTGCAAGGTGCCGTCGATATCCAGCGGTTTGCTCTGAACCACGGTGTCGCGATTGTCCAGAACTTCCACCACCAATGGGTGGGGGAAAGTTTTGGTAATGTGCAATGTCAAGGTCGCATAGTCTTTAGGGGTGAGCGTGATGGTGAGGCTGTCGGTAGCGGTGCCGTAGATGTCGGTGAAGGCTCCTTTGGGAATGAGCATCTTATATGCCTCGCCCGAGCGCAGAGTGGCTGCGATGCGAGCATTGAGACCTGTGCTGTCAAGGGCGAAGGGAGCATATACGATACTGCTATCCTTGACGTGAGTGATGACTGCTTGGGTACTGTCGGCCAACTTGACGATAGGATTTTCAAAAGCCAGCCGCAGGTCGTCATAATAGGCACTGCTACCGCTGCAGAGGGCTTTCATAAGCGGCTTTCCTGCATTGGCCTGCTGCCCAAGGCCGCGTTGCCCGCTCTTGCCTGCACGTGGAGTACGGTAGCGCAGTTTGAGTGTATCCTGTATGCCAGCATCGCTGACGATGAGTACGGTGGAGTCGCACTTGGCATTGCGGCACCACAGGGTGAGGGTGTCGCGGCGGGCATTGAGACGCCACTCGCCGTCCTCGCCCGCGACGGAGGGGTGCTGCATGGGGACGGCGGTTACGATGCGTATGCGTCCCTTCTCGGTGAACTCGCTGGCGGTGATGCGCTGGCGGTGCACTACGGGGGTGGAGATGGCGAGGCGCAAAAGGGCGGCGCTGTCGATGCTGTCGACGGTGGAGTGAAAGGCGGTGTCCCAGGCGGCAGGGTCGTCGGCATCGAGGCGCAGGTTGCGGTTTTTGTCCTCGAGTGCCACCAGGCGGTAGCGCCCTTCGGGCAGGTAGTGGAAGGCGAAATGTCCCTCCTTGTCGGCACGGGTGATGAAGGCGGGCTGCTCGGTGGCGGCCACGGTGTCGGAGATACACTGCTCCTTGCGGTAGGCCAGCACACTCACCTGCTCCTTCCAGGGCTTGCCGTTGCGGGCATCAAACACCTGGCCGGCCAGCATTAGGGTGTCCATGTCGGAACCCGTGGAGAAGACATATTCGAAACTGGGCAGGAGATTGCCCTCGGTGAAGTCGGCGATGGCCTCCTTGAACTGGAAGAGATAGGTGGTGTTGGGCAGGAGGGTGTCGTTGATTTTCACCAGCACGCCCTTGCCCTTGGTGGTGTATTCGGGCTTGTGCTTGAGGGGCGGGGAGACGAGGACGTTGTCGTTGGCGTTCTTGAGGACGACGTATTCGTCGAACTCAATGTAGAACTGCTTCTCCGCAAAGTGGCGGCTTTCGTTGGTGGGCTTGCTGGCGAGGGACTGGGGAGGGGTCTCGTCCTTGGGGCCGCCGGTGGGGTATCCCTTGCGGGCGCAGGAGGCAACGACCAGCAGCGAGGCCAGCGCAACGAGAAGAACCAGGCGGAAATGCTTCATCATCCGAAGAGTTCGTGGAGTTCCTTGTGGAGTACCGCGAGGGCGTTGTCGACGGGCGACCGCTGGGCGGCGGAGGCGAAGATGGAGGCGGCCAGCCGCGTGGGGTCGTCGGTGTCGGTGAGTGTTACGGCCGAGGAATTGACAAGGCCGAGCATCTCCTCCTTGGCTTGGCGGATGGCCTCCCACGTGGGTTCGGTGAGGTAGACCTGCTGCGAGAGGTTGTGCTCCCACTCGTCGCGTATGTTCTTGGTCATCACGCCCTGCAGCAGCTTGAGATCCATGCCGGGCTGCCAGCAGCGCAGCACCAGTGAGTTGGGCGAGATGCGCTCCAAGAAGAGAGCCATGCGTTCGTAAGCCTGCAGGCGGATTGGGGTAACGGCGCGGAGCGTCTCGCGGCGCTCGTCGAGTTTCATCTGCAGGAGCTGCTGCTTCTGCTGCCGTTCGAAATACTGCTTGGCCAGCAGGTAGAAAAGGACTCCGGCGAAGGCGAGGGTGGCCAGCATGGCCAGGACGAGAAGGATGTAGGTCATTGTTCTGACAGTAATTGGTTCACTAACTGGGTTACTCCTTTGGTGGCGACGTCCTTGATGAAGGTTACCTGGCGGCTGACGGGCACCTCCTTGGGGTCTACCACGTAGCACGGCACGCCGCGCGGCACGTAGTGGATGAGACCGGCGGCGGGGTAGACAGCCATCGAGGTGCCGACGACGATGAAGATGTTGGCCTCTTCACAGAGTGCGGCGGTGGGTTCGATGTTGGGTACCGCCTCGCCGAACCACACGATGTGGGGGCGCAGTTGGGTGCCGTCGGGAGCCTGGTCGCCGAGGCGGATGTCGCGGTGGCCAATGTCGACAATGAGGTCGGGACGCACGTCGGAACGACCCTGGGTGAGTAGGCCGTGTAAGTGCAGCACACTCGTGGAACCGGCGCGCTCGTGCAGGTCGTCGATGTTCTGGGTAACTATCCGCACGTCATACCGCTCCTCGAGCCGCACCAGCTGGCGGTGCGCCTCGTTGGGATGCGCCTGCGCCAGTTGGCGGCGGCGCTGGTTGTAGAAGTCGAGCACCAGTTCGGGGTTGCGCTCGTAGGCTTCGTGGGTGGCCACGTCCTCCACGCGGTAGCGTTCCCACAGGCCGTCGCTGTCGCGGAAGGTGGAGATGCCGCTTTCGGCGCTGATGCCCGCGCCAGTGAGTATGACGATACGTTTCATGTTCTGGTAACGAGGCGGAGGCGGTTTTATTGTGGTGGGGGTGAAAATGGTACCCGTGAGGATTCAACTACGTTAGGTTGCCGTACCTCGGTGCCCCACATGAGTTTGTCGCGGATGGCGGAGAAGAAGTTTTGCCCGGCTGTGCGTATAAGCTGTATGGTGAAGGGGGCGAGGCGGAGGTTGATGGTTGTGTGGCCGGTGAGGGTGTGGCGTCGGGAGTCGATGCCGAGGGTGGAGAGAGGCCCTTCGACTTTGAGGCTGAGGTGTGCGGTGTCGGGGATGATGATGGGTCGCAGGGTTAGGGTGTGAGCGGAAATGGGTGTGATGGCGAGGCAGCGGGAGTCAGGGGTGAGGATGGGTCCGCCGCAGGAAAGCGAGTAGGCGGTGGAGCCGGTAGGGGTGGCAACGATGAGTCCGTCGCCGGAGTAGGTGGCGACGTATAGGTTGTCGACAAGGAGTTGTGTGCGCAACAGGGACATGGTTTCGCCACGGTGTACGAGAACTTCGTTAAGGGCATAGGAAGTGGGGACGCCAGGGTGTTCGACCTGAAGGAGGGTGCGTTGTTCGATGGTGTAGCGTTCGGAGACAAGGTCGTCGACGAGGCTGCGGATATTGTCTTTGCCGGCAGTGGTGAGGAATCCGAGGTGGCCGAAGTTGATGCCAAGGATAGGTGGGAAGTGGGCGGGGTTGCTGCTGCGGACAAACTGGACGGAGTTGAGGAGTGTGCCGTCTCCACCGATGGAAATGAGGTAGTGGTAGCCGTCGACGGTGTCGCCGTCGTGGAGGGTTACAGTTTCGACGTGGTGGTAGGACAGGGCAGCGACAAGGGTGTCGAATGCTTGACGGTCGGCAGGGTCGATATGGCGGTAGTAGAGCGCTATTCTCATGGTGTGCTGATGTTATTTGATTAACAAGACGGTACCTAGGTGAGTCTTGATGTTGTTGTCGTTGAATTGGCAACGCAGACGGTAGGTGTATACGCCTTGTGGGGTGTCGGGGTGTGGAGTCCAGCCGAGGGTGGGGTTGGTGGTGTGGTAGACGAGTATACCCATACGGTTGTATATATGTAGTTCGTACAGGGTACCTTGGAGTCCTTGTATCATGGGTAGGAAGGTTCCGTTCGCAGGGTCTCCCAAGATGATGGCGGTGGGGAAATATACCGATGGTGGCGGCGGGGAGGGGATGGACACGCATTTGGTAGGCGAAAACTTGGGATTGATGCCACAGGCATCCCTGGCGGACAGTTGGTAACAATGGAGTGAGTCATGGGGATTGATATCGATGACATGGTAGTGGTAAGGGCTTTGGTTTGGGTGGAAACTTTCGACAAGTTGCCATGGGGAACCGTCGATGCTACGGTAGAGAGTGTATTCGAAAGCTGTGTCGACCTCGAAAGTGAGGTCGATGGCAGTATGGATACTGTCGTAGGTGATATTGTTGATGGCCACTACCGAGGCGGTGTCGGAGGTACGCCGTTCCACCATTACGATGTTCGAGAACGCGTGGAAATCGTCTTCTTCACGGAGAACCTCCACCCGTAGCCAAACCCGTGTGGTGGATTCCGGTATGCTGAAGGTGTGTTCCATCGGAGTACCGTGGTTTGCGGAAAAATGGGATACGAATGCTGTATCGAAAGGTTCCAGTCGTTCCCATAGGATATAGTGGATGGTGGGGTGGGACGGCCATTCGGGGATGCCTTCGTAGGGTGTCCAGCGGGTACTGACGGCGGTCTCGCAGTCGGGAACCTCGGCTTCAAGCACTACGTTGCCGAATGCTGGAGTCAGTTTGCTGACGTTGTAGGTGCTGTCGAAGACATGCAGTCGGTAGGTGTGTTGCTCCAGGGAACTATGATCGAGGCAAATGTAGTTGGTATCGAAACGTCCGAAAACGGTGTCGTAGTCCAGACAGGGGTTGCCGGTGCAGATATGGTAACCCAGGGTGGTGCTGTCGGCCGAGGGGTTCCAACGTAGCATAATCTGCTGTGTGGCACTGTCGACGGTGGCCACCCAGTTTGTTACCGGAGCCACCAGTTCCTGGGACAACGCCGCCATCGGCAACAGTAACAGTATAATCAAAAGGTGTCTCATCAGGTAAGAGTCTGAAGTGAAACCATTTGTGCGTATTTCCCATCGTGAGCCATGAGTTCATTGTGGGTACCTTCTTCCACAATGGATCCGTGGTCAAGTACAATAATGCGGTCGGATCCGACAATAGTGGAGAGGCGATGTGCAATGATAATGGCCGTGCGGCCACGAAGCAGGCCATTGAGTGTGGTTTGGATGAGGCGTTCCGACTCGGTGTCGAGAGCCGAGGTGGCCTCGTCCAAAATAATTATGTCGGGATTGAACAGCAAGGCCCGGGCGATGCTGATACGTTGTCGCTGGCCACCAGAGAGCAGGCTTCCGCCCTCGCCCAGGAGGGTATGGTAGCCATCAGGCATTTGCATAATGAAGTCATGGGCTTGGGCGGCACGGGCCGCAGCCTCTATGTCGGCTTGTGAGGCTTCGGGGTACCCAAAGGCGATGTTGGCGGCCACCGTATCGTTGAAAAGCATTGTGTCCTGTGCGACCACACCTATGCGGCGGCGAAGGTCGGTCAGCGGGAGGGTACTGATGTCGATACCATCAAGTAGTATTTGCCCCTTTGTGCAGGGATAGAAACGACAGAGAAGGTCGGCAATGGTGGATTTCCCACTGCCCGAAGAACCCACCAACGAAAGGGTGGTCCCACTTGGGACATCGAAACAGATATCATGAAGAACCTCTGTGCCAGTTGTATAGGAAAAGGATACGTGGCGGAGCGATAGGCTGGAGGAGGATTTTGTCGGGTTTTCCACTTTCCCGGTGTGTTCCGTTTCCTCCGACAGAAACTGTTCAATACGGTCGGCACAGGCACGTCCTTTCTTCATCTGGGCCAAGGCGGTGGAAATATCCTTGGCGGGCGGAATCATCATCACGAAGATCATCACATAGGAGATGAAGAGTTCGGAAGAGAGTCCCCGGTCGCCCTCCAAGACAAGCCAGGCTCCAAAAAGAAGAATGCCCACCACGATGGCGTTGCCTAGGAAGTCGCTTACCGGCGAGGCGGCATCAACACGGTAGAATACATGGGTTCTTCGGCGGGTATATTGGCGATTGAAAGCCTGGAAGCGGCGGTTGCAGAAGTCAATGGCCGTGTAGGATTTGATAACCTTCAGTCCGCCGATGGTCTCGTCCGTTAGCACAATCAGGTTGGCGTTCATCTCCTGCACCAACTTGGAGCGTTGCTTGAGTTTATGGGAGATGCTGGAGATGACGAATGCTACCAGCGGTAACATACAAAGGACAAAGAGGGAGAGTTTGAGGCTGAGGTAGAAGAGCATGGCGAGGTAGAGTACCATACTGATAACCGCCACAAGGAGTGTTTGCAGGGAACCCAGGATTCCTTCGTCGTACTCCACCATGTCGCTGCTGAAGCGAGCCATGACATCGCCCTTGCGGTGGCGGTCGTAGTAGGCCATGGGCAGGTGCATGGCCTTGCGGAAAAGGCGGGAACGGAGGTCGCGGACCACGTGCGCACGGATGGAGGCTATCTGTATGGCGGAAAGGTAGTTGAAGATGTTCTTGCTGCTATATAGCAGGAGTAGGATGGCGGAAAAAAGGAGCAGGGCATTGAGTTGGCCGAAGGTGATAAGCCAGCGGTAGAGGGCATCGAGCCATCGTGCAACGAGGTTGGGCTGGACCACGGGCTGGGTGTCGGCGGTGCCGAAAAGTATTTTCAGGAAGTCGGCAACGGAGAGGGCCGTGGCCATGGTGAATACCACACCCAAGACAACCAGCAGGGCATACAGTGCGAATCGGGCACCGTAGGGCTTCAGGTGGCGGAGAGTGAGGGTTCGATGGAAGTTCACAGGGAGTATCCTATGTAGTTGTGGGGGGTAATCTGCTTGAGGCGTTGCTTGATGTCGGGGGCAACGTCGAGGGTGTCGACAAAGGCGGCGATGGTCTGGGCGGTTACCTTCTCGTTGGTGCGGGTGAGTTGCTTGAGAGCCTCGTAGGGGTTGGGGTAGCCGACGGAGCGGAGGATGGTCTGGATGGCCTCGGCCACGACGGCCCAGTTGTCCTCAAGGTCGCGCTGGAGGGCGGGTTCGTTGAGCAGGAGTTTCCCCAGACCTTTTTCGAGCGAGGCCAGGGCGATGAGCGTGTGGGCAACGGGAACGCCGACGTTGCGACTGACGGTGGAGTCGGTAAGGTCGCGTTGCAGGCGGCTGACGGGCAGTTTGTGACTGAGGTGTTCGAGCAGGGCATTGGCGAGGCCGAGGTTGCCCTCGGCGTTCTCGAAGTCGATGGGGTTCACCTTGTGGGGCATGGCGGACGAGCCTACCTCGCCAGCCTTGATGCGCTGCTTGAAGTAGCCCATCGAGATGTAGCTCCAGATGTCGCGGCAGAGGTCGGTCAAGATGACGTTGATGCGCTTGCAGGCGTCGAACCAGGCGGCCATCATGTCGTAGTTTTCAATCTGGGTGGTGAGCCACTGGCGCTGGAGGCCGAGGTGGTTCCGGACGAAGTCGTCGCCGAACCGGCGCCAGTCCACGTCCGGGAAGGCGGCCAGGTGGGCGTTGAAGTTGCCGGTGGCGCCGCCGAATTTGGCGGTGAAGGGGAGGGCTTGCAGCAGCTGCAGCTGCTGGCGCAGGCGGTAGGCGAACACGCCTATCTCCTTGCCCAGGGTGGTGGGTGAGGCGGGCTGGCCGTGGGTGTGGGCCAGCATGGGGACGGACTTCCACTGCCCGGCGAGACCCTCCAGCGAGGAGGCCAGTGCACTGTAGGCGGGCATCAGCACCGTTTCGCTGCACTCCTTCAGCGAGAGGGGCACCGAGGTGTTGTTGATGTCCTGCGAGGTGAGGCCGAAATGGATGAACTCCTTGTGCTCGGCAAGCCCCATTTCGTCGAACTTCTCCTTGAGGAAGTACTCCACCGCCTTCACGTCGTGGTTGGTAACTTTCTCTATTTCCTTGATGGACAAGGCGTCGGCATCGGAGAAATGGCGATAGATGTCACGCAGCGACTCGGCTTTTCCGGCCACGGAGGCCAGCCTGGGGCGCGGCCCGCGACCCAGGCATTCGGCCAGGGCGATGAAATATTCCACTTCGACGCGGACACGGTAGCGTATGAGGGCACCTTCGGAGAAGTAGGCGGCCAGGGGGACGCACTTGGCACGGTAGCGGCCGTCGACTGGCGATATGGCGCAGAGGGGGGTGAGGTTTTCCATGGGGGCAATAATATATTAAATATCAATGTAACGCGCAAGGCGGCGGAATAGTATGCCGGCGGCGGAAAAAATATTCGTGCAGGTGGCCAGAATTGCAGGTGCATAATCCTATGACAAACAGGGATTTGTAAAGTATAGGTTTTGCCTTGGTTCGTGTTCTGTAGGGGAAGGGGCAATAAAACGGGGGAAAGTGCGTTGTGGGGGGAGACGGGAGAAGAACGTCATGGCAAAGCAGGTCATGGGCATATTGGGCGGCTTCAGCGGCCGCGTGGGTACCGTGGTGGGTTACCACCGCCGCGG
>CACZLT010000028.1 GCA_902782185.1 uncultured Bacteroidota bacterium
GAAGAAGAAGGTGAGCATGAGGGTGTCGATGTGGGCGCCGTCGACGTCGGCATCGGTCATGACGATGATTTTGTGGTAGCGCAGCTTGCTGAGGTTCAGCGCCTGCGGGTCCTCGGGGGTGCCCACGGTTACGCCGAGGGCGGTGTAGATGTCGCGGATGGCCTCGCTCTCGAAGGCGCGGTGGCGCATCACTTTCTCGACGTTGAGGATTTTGCCCTTGAGGGGCAGGATGGCCTGGTTGCGGCGGTTGCGACCCTCTTTGGCCGAGCCGCCGGCGGAGTCGCCCTCGACGAAGAAGATTTCGCACTCGGCGGGGTCGTTGCTCTGGCAGTCGGCCAGCTTGCCGGGCATGCCGGCGCTGGAGAAGACGTTGCTGCGCTGCACCATCTCGCGCGCCTTGCGGGCGGCCTGGCGGGCGCGGGCGGCGAGGATGACCTTGTCGACGATGGTGTGGGCCTCGTTGGGGTGTTCCTCGAGGTAGTTCTCTAGCATCTCGCTGACGGCCTCGTCGACGGCGCCGCGCACCTCGGTGTTGCCCAGCTTGGTCTTGGTCTGGCCCTCGAACTGGGGTTCGGCCACCTTGACGCTGATGATGGCGGTGAGACCCTCGCGGAAGTCGTCGCCGGTGATTTCGACCTTGGCCTTGGTGAGCAGGCCGCTGCGGTCGGCATAGGACTTGAGGGTGCGGGTGAGACCGCTGCGGAAGCCGGCCAGGTGGGTGCCGCCCTCGTGGGTGTTGATGTTGTTGACGTAGGAGTGCAGGTTCTCGCTGTAGCCGGTGTTGTACTGCATGGCAATCTCGATGGGGATACCTTTGCGCTCGCCCTCGATGTAGATGGCCTCGGGCATCAGTTTCTCGCGGTTCTCGTCGAGGTAGCCGATGAAGTCGCGCAGACCTTTCTCGCTGAAGAAGTGGTCGGCGCGCACGGGGGAGCCGTCCTCCTTCGTCTCGCGGAGGTCGGTGATGTTGATTTCGATGCCCTTGTTGAGGTAGGCCAGCTCGCGCATGCGTTCCAGCAGGATGTCGTACTTGTATTCGGTAACGGTGAAGATGGTGGCGTCGGGATGGAACTCGACGTGTGTGCCGCGCTTGTCGGTAGTGCCGACCTCCTTGACGGCGTAGAGGGGCTTGCCCTTCGAGTATTCCTGGCGGTAGATTTTTCCGTCGCGGTAGACCTCGACCATCATGCTGTCGCTCAACGCGTTGACACAACTCACGCCGACGCCGTGCAGGCCGCCGGAGACCTTGTAGGAACCCTTGTCGAACTTGCCGCCGGCGTGCAGCACCGTCATGACGACCTCGAGGGCGGAGCGGTGCTCCTTCTCGTGCATGTCCACGGGAATACCGCGGCCGTTGTCCTCGACGGTGATGCTGTTGTCGGGGTTGATGCTGACATCGATTTTGGTGCAATAGCCAGCCAGAGCCTCGTCTATCGAGTTGTCCACCACCTCGTACACCAGGTGGTGCAAACCGCGCTCGTTGACATCGCCGATATACATGGCAGGTCTAACGCGCACGGCCTCAAGTCCTTCCAGTACGGTAATGTTACTGGCACTGTAGTCAATGTTCTGATTTTCGCTCATATAGTTCATTTCTTACGTTCAAATTAAAATGCAAAGATACGACTTTTTCTCGACATGGCGGCCATAACCGCACATAATGTTATCAACAATTAATTAACCGCCTGAAAACATGCCTCGAAGACACAACCGTCCCATATCGCACCATATCGACCCAGAGTTTATGTATTCATTAAGAGAGTATCTAGAGAGTACCTAGGGAACACCCACCGCTCCCCTACCCCACCCTCACCACCCCTTGGAGAAAAAATATTCCCACAGTTCCCTTTTATTTTGTATATTTGCAGGGTAAATTATGCGAAAAACTCTCTCCATAGTACTGATACTCTGTGGATTCTTGTCTCTTTACGGACAGGAATTCCGCTGCACGGCCACCATCAACTCCCAAAAACTGCTCACCACCACCCAGCCCTACGGCTCCGAGAACGACAAAAAAGTCTTCGAAACCATGAAACAGGCCATCGAAGACTTCGTCAATGGCCGCCGATGGACCAACCTCGAACTCCAGCAGCACGAGAAAATCGAGTGCACCTTCTCCATCATCCTCAACCAACGCACCACCGCCACCGACTTCGCCGGCCAGTTCTCCATCCAACTCAAACGCCCCGTCTACAACTCCACCTACACCACCGGCCTCTTCAACTACATGGAACTGGGGAACCTCGCCTTCTCCTTCAACGAGAGCCAGCCCCTCGACTTCGACCCCAACAATTTCACCTCCGTCCTCTCCTCGGTCATCGGCTACTACTGCTACGTGATGCTCGGCCTCTACTTCGACAGCTTTGCCCCCGCCGGAGGCGACCCCTTCTACCAACTCGCCCAACAGGTGGTACAGGCTGTGAACCCCGCCACCTACTCCGGCTGGGACTCCAAAAACTCGCGCAACCGCTATTGGTTCATGGAAAACCACACCAACGGCGCCTACGCCGATCTGCGCAACACCTACTACACCTACCACCGCCTCGGCCTCGACCTCATGACACGCGACCAGGAAATAGCCCGGCAGAACATCATCCATGCCCTGGACGGGCTGCGCGAGGTGGCCAAAGTGAACCCAAACCTGCTCTCCATGCAGCAGTTTATCGACGTCAAAATACAGGAAATCGTCTCCATCTTCACACCCGCTCCACAGAAGGAGCAGAAGCAAGTCTACGACATCATGCGCGACATCAGCCCCATCAACGCCATCAAAGTGAAGGCATTCGACAAGAAATAAACCAACACATCATACATCATGACCCAAATTCCCATAGCAAAAGAGACCATAGACCGCATTGCGGCCGCCAACAAAATCAAGAACCCCGGCCGCGCCAGCATCCGCGAGATGCGCAAGATGATACAGGACGTTGAGGCCGAGACCGGCGTCCGCTTCGTCAAGATGGAGATGGGCATCCCCGGACTGCCCGCCCCGCAGGTGGGTGTCAACGCCCAGATCGAGGCCCTCAAGAACGGCGTAGCCTCCATCTATCCGGAGATTTACGGCACCGCCGACTTCAAAAGAGAGGCCGCGCGTTTCGTGAAGAACTTCCTCGACATCGACGTAACGCCCGACTGCTGCGTTCCCACCGTGGGCTCAATGCAGGCAGGCTTCGCCTCGTTCCTCACGCTGACCCGCTACGATGCCAAGAAAACAAAGGTGCTCTTCATCGACCCCGGCTTCCCCGTGCAGAAGCAGCAGTGCCGCGTCCTCGGCATCCCCATGAAAGCCTTCGACGTCTATGAGTACCGTGGCGACGCCCTGCGCACCAAGCTTGAAGAGGAGTTGCGCGACGGCGATGTGGCCTGCATGATTTTCAGCAGCCCCAACAACCCCGCATGGTTCTGCTTCACCGACCATGAACTGCAGATTATCGGCGAGATGGCCAACAAATACGGCGTCGTCGTCATGGAAGACTCCGCCTACTTCCTCATGGACTTCCGCAAGGACTACAGCGTCCCCGGCCAGGCCCCCTTCCAGCCCACCGTGGCCAAGTACACCGACCTCTACGTCATCATGATTTCCGGCTCGAAGAGCTTCAGCTATGCCGGCGAGCGTATCGCCATGATGGTCTGCTCGCCCAAGCTGTTCAACATGGAATGCCCCGACCTGGCCCGCTACTACAGCCAGACACAGCTCGGCCGCGCCCTCATCTTCGGCACCCTCTACTGCCTCTCTTCCGGCACCGCCCACAGCGTCCAATACGCCATGGCCGCCATGCTCAAGGGCGCCAACGACGGCACCTTCAACTTCGTCAAGGACATCAAGGAATACGGCGAGAAGGCCGGCATCATGAAGAAGATGTTCACCGACAACGGCTTCTACATTGTCTACGACCAGGACATGGGCGAAGACATCGGCGACGGCTTCTACTTCACCTTCTGCTACCCCAGCTACGACGGTGTCGACCTCCTCAACGAACTTATCCGCTACGGCATCAGCGCCATCAGCCTCGATATCACGGGCAGCCACAAGCAGGGCATCCGCGCCTGCGTGGCCCTGGTGCAGCGCGACCAGTTCCCCGACCTTAAGGAACGCCTGGAGGCTTTCCACCGCGACCACCCTATCAAATAGAACCAATTAATAACATAATAATAAAAAAACATGGTAGACTATAAACAAATAGGTCTGGTCAACACCCGCGCGATGTTCGCCAAGGCCGTCGATGGTGGCTATGCCATCCCCGCCTTCAACTTCAATAACATGGAACAGATGCAGGCCATCATCCAGGCTGCTGTCGAGACCAAGAGTCCCGTCATCCTGCAGGTGAGCAAGGGCGCGCGCGACTACGCCAACGCCACCCTCCTGCGCTACATGGCCGAAGGGGCCGTGCAGTACGCCCGTGAGTTGGGCTGCCCCAATCCCCAAATCGTACTCCATCTGGACCACGGCGACAGCTTCGAGACTTGCAAGAGCTGTATCGACAGCGGTTTCTCCAGCGTGATGATCGACGGATCGGCCCTGCCCTACGACGAGAACGTGGCACTGACCAAGCGCGTGGTCGAGTACGCCCACCAGCACGACGTAACGGTCGAGGGCGAGCTGGGCGTACTGGCAGGTGTGGAGGACGAGGTGTCGCATGCCGAAAGCCACTACACCAAACCCGAGGAGGTTATTGACTTCGTTACCAAGACCGGCTGCGACAGCCTGGCCATCAGCATCGGCACCTCGCACGGCGCCTACAAATTTACCCCCGAGCAGTGCACTGTAGACCCGCAGACGGGTCGCCTCGTGCCGCCTCCTTTGGCCTTCGACGTGCTTGAAGGTGTCGAGAAGCAACTGCCCGGCTTCCCCATCGTGCTGCACGGCTCCTCCAGTGTGCCGCAGGACGAGGTGGACACCATCAACGCCAACGGTGGCGCGCTGAAAGCCGCTGTGGGCATCCCCGAGGAGCAACTGCGCAAGGCCGCCAAGAGTGCCGTCTGCAAAATCAACATCGACAGCGACAGCCGCCTGGCCATGACCGCCGCCATCCGCAAGCACCTGGCCGAGCACCCCGACCACTTCGACCCCCGCCAGTACCTCAAGCCCGCCCGCGAGAGCATGAAGAAACTCTACATCCACAAGATTGTCAATGTACTGGGATCGAACGACAAACTCTAGTTCGTCCCTGTGGAACACTAAAAACCAGAAGGGCATGCCACCTCGAGCGGCATGCCCTTCTCTCATAGTAACATTAATTCTATTTTTCCAGACGGATGCGGGCGTCGACGGCTGTTACATAGCGCGGATTGCCCAGCAGGGGGTTGAGATCCATCTCGGCAATCTCGGGTGCAGCTTGCACCAAAGCGCTGACGCGTGCCACCTGGTCGGCATAGAGGTCGATATTGACACCCTCCTGGCCACGCACACCTTCGAGAATCTTGTATCCCTTGAGCTGCATGAGCATCTCCTTGGCTTCGGCCGCGGTGATGGGCGCCAGGGCACTCTGCACGTCCTTCAGCACCTCAATGAAAATTCCACCCAAGCCGAAGAATATCTGATGGCCGAACTTCTCGTCGCGGATGGCGCCGATATAGACGTCGATACCGTCCAGCATGGGGTACATCTCCACAGCGTAGGTCTCGGGGATGACGATGAGGCGGTCGAACTCCTTGGCCACGGTGTCGAGGTCTTTCACTCCGAGGGTAACGCCGCCCACGTCGCTCTTGTGCAGCGGGCCGACGACCTTCATCACGAGGGGCACGTCTTTCGAGCAGCCTACTTCATTGGCGAAGGCCAGGGCATCCTCCTTCTTGCTCACCTCGACGCTCTTCTTACGGCTGATGCCGGCGGCATCGAGCAACTCGTTGTAGTCGCTGATTTCCATGTAGCCGTCCTTGCAACGATCCACGGTGGCGCGGATGCGGGCCACATCAATGGCGGGCTGCTCAACCTTTTCGGGCTGCGGCTTGGGCGTGTTGTAGACCTTGCAGATGGCGTTGCCTAGCACACACTCCTCGGGAAAGTTAATGCGGCCCTTGGCGATGAAGTCCTCGATTTCGTCCTTGACGTTGATGATGCTGGGCAGCACAGGGAAGATGGGCTTCTTGCAAGTCTTCATCTTCTGGTCCAACAGGTCGTAGACCTCCTTGTTGGAGAAGAGTCCGGGCGATCCGAAAATGACCACCGAGAAGTCAATCTCGTCGTATTCGTTTTCGACGGTGTCAATGATATATCCCAGTTGCTCGGCGGTGCCGGTGGCGAGGAAGTCGATGGGGTTGCCCACGGAACTGCCACCGAAGAGTTTCTCCAGCAGGGCGGGGCTGGCGGGATGATCCTTGAGGCTGGGAACCTCCATGCCTCCGTTTGACAGCACGTCGGTGAGCATGACGGCGGGGCCGCCGGCATGGGTGATGACGGCGCAACGCTTGCCTTTCAGCTCGGGGTGCATGAAGACGGCGCAGACGGTGGTCAGTTCCTGGCGGTTCTGGCAGCGGACGATGCCGGCTTTACGGAACAGGGCATCGACGGCAGCGTCGTTGGTGGCCAGGGCACCGGTGTGGCTGCTGGCGGCACGGCTGCCGGCGGCACTGCCACCGCTCTTGATGGCGGCGATGTGGCATCCCTTGTTGATGAGACTGCGGCTGTGCTTGAGCAGGCGCTGCGGGTCGCCCACTTTTTCCATATAAAGCATGATGACATGCGAGGAGGTCTCGGGGTCGAAGGTCTCGTCGAGGTGTTCCAAGACGTCCTCGATACCCAGCTGGGCGCTGTTACCGACGGCCCACACGCTGTTGAACTTCAGTCCGTTGGTCATGCCGTACTCCTTGATGAAGACGGCCGTGGCACCGCTGCCGGTGATGAAGTCCACACCCTTGGGGTCGAGAGTGGGAATGGGGGTGTCGAAGCAGCCGGCATAGTTGGTGTTCAGGAAACCGGTGCAGTTGGGACCGATGAGCGAACCGCCGACCGAGTTGATGGTCTCAACGATGTGCTTCTCGATTTCGGCACCCTCATGGCTTTCTTCCGAGAAGCCGGCACTGACGATGATGAAGCCCTTGCAGCCCTTTTCCTTGGCCAGCACGTCAACCGTCTGGGCGCAGAATTTGGCGGCGATGCAGAGAATGGCGCAGTCCACCTGCGGCAGCTCTTCCACCTTGGCGTAGCATTTCACGCCTTGCACCTCGCTCTCCTTGGGATTCACGGCGTAGACCTGACCTTTGAACGGGCTGTCGAGCAGATTCTTAAGCGACTTGCCGCCGGGCTTGTGCACATCGCCGGAGGCTCCGCAGACAACGATGCTGCGGGGATTAAGTAGTTCTTTTGCTATCATTTCTTGTTTCGTTTATTATTTTATTGTACATTTATTCGTTAGATTCTTCTTTGACAGAAATACCGCACCAGTCTAGGAAATCCAGTTCGCACTGGCACAGCAAGGCATCCCTGTTCTTCAAGAATTCCTTGTATCTTTTCTCGTTAAACAATTGAACAAGGTGGCTATTCAGGCAATATCTTTCAAGGTCAGCTTCCCCTTCGCCTTTAAGTGCTCTCCTCAATGTGTTAAAATCACCTTCATTGATTAACGGTGCCACACCTGCAGGGCTGCCCGTAACCATAGTATAGTTGCCTTCATATCGTTCATTACGGCACCGTGTACCACCAAACCTGTGATGTATCTGACTTATCAACAAAAAGTTTGGCTTGGCGTTTCCCGTCGCGAATGCAAAATCCAACTTTGGTCGGGCAACTGGTTGGTAGTCGTCCCAGGCAGTCATACTGACACCTTCCGAAAATTTATCGACCCTGTCAAATATCAGGCGCAGATTGGTAAGAGATCCGCTGAGTTGTTGTGTATAGATCATGTAGAAAATCCACCGGACCAATTCCTTCTTTTTCTCCTCCGTAGGATTGGGGTTGAGTTTAAAGAAATAACAAATCGGCACCACTTGCTTGGCATACGGGAGCAATATTTTGGAAAGTATCCGGCAGTCGTCATGCAGGAACCGGGCAGCATGGCCCAAATCCCGTTTCACATCCTCCAGATACGGCTTGATATCAATACCCTCCAGATCCTTTAGTTTTTCCATATACCGCTTTCCAGCATATCGGTAGCAGCAGTTGAGGATTTCATCCTCTTTTATCTCCTGGAAGCCGTATGGCTCCAAGGACAATCTGATCTCATTCAACAACTCTCCCAATACCTGGTCATCTTCATTTTTGAACGATCGAGCCTGTAGCATTTCCCAGTCCGATATTGGCGTACCTTTGGAATTGAGCCTGGTAAATGCCATTCTGGCCTCCTCCAAAGTACCATCGTTCATAATGATCTCACCCACCACATACTGCTGCAGAATTGAATTGAGTTTTCTGGCTCTCTCGATATACAGTTGGGTGTCGGACCCCCCAACCATGGCCTGGCCTCGCTTCAGCAGACTGAGCGTATCGTAAATATCACTTACCGGCCATTGCCACAACTTGGGGGTTGCATGAAGGTAAACAAAACTTTCCTTCTCCAAGTCATAATACAACCTGAAGTCCTCACGCTTATCCCCGTTCTGCGAAACACAACCGTAAAACGTTGTCAGGCGTTGCCTTCCGTCCAGAATGTAATATTCCACCTTTGAACCTTCGGACGGTCTGTCCGTCAGAATATCCTTGTAGCGGAAAGGCTCGTCCGTTGGAGGCTTCCAGAGCAAGATGGTTCCGATGGGATACCCTTTGACTATGCTGTCAAAGAAATCCAGTATTTGCCGTTGATCCCAAACAAAGTCGCGCTGAAAGACCGGGACAGAATATCTCCCCTCTGATACTTTTTCGACAATCTCCCGGAAATATTCCCTATCCGGCTTGATATTTATACCACCGTTTCCCATCCGTCAAATAATTTTGGCAATTTTCAACAACAACAACTGAAACTCGGACACATTATGTTTTGTTTTTTTCCCTTTTCTATCTTCTATATCCACATCAAACCTCATCAGATACCGCTCAAAGTCATCCCGCTTCATCCCCTTCGAGATGTTTGCCATCATCTTCTTGCCATACTGCCCCAACACTTTCGACATCTCACAATAATCTCGGTCTTCCGTTCGTTCCGGAACCTGCGTTGTGTCCACGTGCAAGGCTTGGTACCTGTCGTTTGTGAAGTAATTCTCTATCGCCCGCTTGCACCACACGTGCCATCGGTACGGTTGCTGCTCCACTGTATAGACATCCTGTGCTGCCACGCTGCCGCTTTTCTTTCCGCACAGTTTCGTGAACAGCGTATTCTGTTCCTGGCTGTAATTATCAAAACCATCGGTATCCCGGTCAAATATAACAACATGCTTTTTCTCAAACACGCCATCCTTATAGCATTCCCGCTCCTCGAGTTCAATCAAGGCCGGGTAGACAGAGCATCCTCCTCCGTGAAGGCAATGCAAGTCGTGTCTCTTGACGGCTCTGTCAATCATGGCAAAAACATTGCCATACGTCCGGTCTTTCGAGTACGCTTCCGCCATCGACTTGTACACATTCCACTCGTACGGGCCATTCTCTATCAACAGGCGGGCCCTTTCTTTGGCCAGCGACACCAATTGCTTGTACGAATAATCCTTCGCCTTGATGGTTGCAAGAAACGTCCGTTGTTCGTCCGTTATTGAGAACGGTTGTGCTTTTTGGGCTTGCTCTCCTAACAACTCCACTATCTTCTGACGCACCTCCCGTTCACAATCAACAAAATGATTGTGCATCAGGATTTCGTGGCCCAATATGGTTCTCTCCATATCACTCCATCCGCCAAAAGTCTTATTGTCAAGCACAAAAATCATCCGTCCCCTTACCCTAAAATATCGTTCAGCAAATCGTATGCCTCGCTAAAGACCCCTGTTGGCCACCATGTCAATGTACCATCGGACTTCACCTCAATCGGCCTGACACTGGCGGCACCGGTTTCCTCGTCCATGTCGACATAGGCAATCGAGACATCGTCCGGGGACAACTCCTTACGCGACACCATACGACGGACAGCCAGAACCATGTTCTCTGAATGTGTCTCAACAACATAGCAACAATTCCTCTCCTTGGCAGCCCTTGCCATGCGCTCCATGACAGGAATCTGGGCGGACGGGTGAAGATGCAGTTCCGGTTCTTCTATGATGGCCACACGTTCACTCTTTTGGACATAGGTTTGGACGATGATTGGCAGTACCTGTGAGACGCCTTGCCCAACCTCTTGGATACGTACCTTGGCATCGCCACGTTCAATGACAAACCGGTAATCGTCCATCTCCACAGATTTCTCTATCTTGAGTCGCTGCCCGTCCAAATGTTCCTCCATCCAGTCAGAGACATTTTGAAACAGTTGGCCATCCGTTCCCATGTGAGAACCCAACAGCATCTGGTAGGCGCTTGCCCCGTCGCTGCTCACAGAGAGCCCCGCCTTGGCGTCCGAGGAGTAGTAGACATCCTTGGCCACCGTTCTCAACGGGCATATATAATCCACCTCAAATCCCAACCGGGAACCGTCGACTTCCAACCTCCTCATCATGTCCTTGTTCAAAAAAGCATTCGTATCGGCCTTCAAGACATCCAAATCCCTCATCTCCTCTCGTTTCCCTCCTGCCTCCACACAACGCCCGGACACCTTCATCCTCATATCCTTGTCGATATAGTATTCCGTCTCCACGCCGATACCATCCTCAAAACTGGCGCCAATCATCAAATCCGTGAGATAGCGGCCATATATAATGTCTGCATTTTGATATGCCAAACGAACTTGTGGCAAGACCAAGGACGGCCACTCATTCACCTTTACGGCTTCCGATACAAGCTGCACCAGGCGGCACAGGGACGACTTGCCGCTACTATTGCGACCCAACAGCAGCGTAACAGGTCTTAATGGTAGCTCTCCTCGCTCCTTAAATGCCCTATAGTTTTTAAAACGCACTGACCTTATCATGGCAACATTCTCTCTTTTAACACTTTATTACAAAATTGCAATTTTTCTGTTTTTGCAAATATACACAAAAAAAATAAACTGGTCAAAATAATCTTCGCTCCTGTTCCATTTTTGCTGATTTTTCACAAAAGTGTTTTTTTACCCCCTCACGTGCATTTTCTTTGCAATTTCAAAAAGCTTTCGTATCTTTGCATTTTCATAAAACACGAAACACCATGCAAAGTACGCCTGCAAACACATGTAAACCAGCAAACTACCATCCTCCCACAGGATGCGGCGTACAACGTCCGCAAATGGCGGGCGGGCAGATTTTGAATCCACGAGGCGGACACCCTTTCCTTTTGGGGTGCCCGCTTTCCTATTTTTTTATTAATTCCTAAAACCCAAAAAGAATCATGAATAAAAACATTGAGAAAAGGCACTACCTGCCCCCCGGACTCACCGTGGTCCGCTTCGCCGCCGAGCGCGGATTCGCCGCCTCCGGCCTGCGGACTCTCCTCTGCCCCTGCTGGCCGCCGCCTTTGCGCTGGCCTCCTGCCAACCCGAAAGCCCCGCCGACCTTGCCGGCGGCCTGCTGCTCCACATCGAGAGCACCTCCACCCCCGGAGCCAAGCCCGCCGTGGACGGCGTGCGCACCGCCTGGCTCGACGGCGACCCCGTCAGCATCAACGGGCAGACCTGCTCCGTCAGCGTCAGCGGCAACGCCGCCACCGTGCAGAATATAACGGCTCCGGGCAGCGGCGAGCACTGGTTCGCCTTCTCGCCCGCCAGCCTCTGCCCCCAGCCCTCGTCCTCGGAAGACCCCGACGACTTCTGGTGGGAGGGCCGCCTGGCCGCTGGCGAGGCGTTCGACTTCGAGTACCCGCGCGAGTACGACTACGCCGTTACCACAACGGGTCTCCAGGCCGCCGCCTTCCCCATGGTGGCCGTGGCCGCGGGCAATGCCACGAGCCTCACCTTCCGCCACCTGGCCGCCGCCGTCGAGGTGCACCTCTCCAACCCGATGAACGTGGCCATCGAGGTGGACTCCGTCGTCGTCGAGGCTGCCACGGCCTGCCTCAACGGCGCGGCCTCGTTCACCCTCGACGACACGACCGGCATCCACACCGTCGCCGCCCCGGCCGAGGCCAGCCCCAGCTACGACCGCCGCAGTGTGCGCCTCACCATGCCCGACGGCTGGACGCTGGCCGCAGGCGGCAACTGCCCACTCCAGCTCCCCGTGCCGCCGCTGCCCGACGGCGAGCAGCTCACCGTCAGGGTCCACGGCCGCACCGCCGTGGCGTTGGCCAACTATGACGGCGGAAGCACCTGGATGTATCTGGTCATACGCAACCAACCTTCGTGGGGCGACATCAGGGATTTCACCTTCTCCCACTCCGCCGCCCTCGCCGCCGCGCTGGAGCGCACCCACCTGGTCAAGGCCCGCGCCGAGATACGCCCCGACGGGCACCTGCTCGACTCCGAAAGGAGCATCTCACGCCTCTCGCTCTTCTCCCTCTCCGACACCAAGAAGGTGCTCTTCAAAAAGTATCAGTACGACCAAACCGCCTCCGCACCCTACATCATGCCCACCCGAGCCGAGATGGAATGGCTCCTCTGGCACCGCCCCCAGGATGCGCGATACACCCGGGTGGAATATTCCAATCCGATGGAGGCCGGCAATACCATCAAATACTACATCATCTTCCCCGACGGCTACACCGCCGAATCGGTGCGCAGCCTTTCGGGGATGGGTGTCCTGGATGAAAGTGTCTTCAATGGCAATTCTTACCAAAGTCTGGGTGGTCCGACGACAATGTCTTTTCTAGCAAACTGCTATGCGCATGGTTTTATGGTGTTGTCATTCAATAATAATAGTAGTGAGCATGGTTCTAACTACACCTACCGGCTTGCCACCGACGACTTGTTGATGTGGGGCGGTCTTGGATCATCCTTTGAGGAACCGACCTACGAACTCTGCATCCGCCCCCTCATCGGCGACTGATTCCCCGAAAAAACAACCGTAGGGACGCGGTGCACTGCGTCCCTACGGTGTTAAAATTTCTCATATCTGTGTCCTGTTCAGGATTTTTGTGTACCTTTGCAGCATGAATGAACCCTCCATAGAGAAGATATTTTCGCTGGAAGAGATTGATTATGCGCGCTTTTGGGGCGCCAACGACCGTATGCTCGACTTCGTGCGCCTGCTCTTCCCCAAACTGAAACTCGTGGCCCGAGGCGAGATGCTCAAGGCCATAGGCCCCGAAGAGGACATCGCCTGGTTCGAAGGCAAGCTGCAGGCCATGATGACCTACTTCGACAAGTTCGGCCGCCTGACCGAGAACGCCGTGATGCAAATCATGGAGAGCGGCGGCGGCAGCCCCGAGGCCGAGGTGAGCGACGAGATCCTGGTCCACGGCCGCAACGGCCTCCTCATCAAGGCCCGCACCCCCAACCAGCAGCGCCTGGTGCGCTCGGTGTTCGAGCACGACATGGTCTTCGCCATCGGCCCCGCCGGCACCGGCAAGACCTACACCGCCGTCGCCCTAGCCGTCCGCGCACTGAAAAACAAGGAGATACGCCGCATCATTCTGACCCGCCCCGCCGTCGAGGCCGGCGAAAACCTCGGCTTCCTCCCCGGTGACCTGCGCGACAAACTCGACCCCTACCTCCAGCCCCTCTACGACGCCCTGCGCGACATGATCCCGCAGCAGAAACTCCTCTCCTACTGGGAAGACAACACCATCGAGATCGCCCCCCTGGCCTTCATGCGCGGCCGCACACTGGACAACGCCTTCGTCATCCTCGACGAGGCACAGAACGCCACCTCCGCCCAGCTCAAGATGTTCCTCACCCGCATGGGGCGCAACGCCAAGTTCGTCATCACCGGCGACCTCACCCAGGTCGACCTTCCGCGCCACCAGCAGAGCGGCCTTCTCCAGGCCACACAGATACTCCGCGACGTCAAAGGCATCGATATCATCCGGCTGGACCACAGCGACGTCATCCGCCACCACCTCGTAACCGACATCATCCGCGCCTATGAAAAACCTTTACCGGAAAGCACGCCCCTACTGCAAGATTAACCTCGGCCTGCACGTGGTGGGCCGCCGACCCGACGGCTACCACGACATAGAGACCATCTTTGTGCCAGTGCGCACCATACGGGATCGTATCACCATCCACGAGAGCGCCACACCCCAGATGATACAGAACGGCATCACCCTCGACAACGCCCCCGAGGACAACCTCTGCATGCGCGCCTGGCGCCTGCTGCACGACATGTTCGGAGTGCCTCCCGTCACCATCCACCTACAGAAAAACATCCCCTTCGGCGCCGGCCTCGGCGGCGGCAGCAGCGACGCCGCTTCCACACTGCAACTGCTCAACGAGCGATACCTGAAACTCCCACGCCCCATACTGCACGAGCTGGCGGCACGGCTGGGTGCCGACTGCCCCTTCTTCCTCTACGAAAGCGCCACCCACGCCTACGCCACCGGCATCGGCGACCAGCTGGAGACATTCCAGGGACTCAACCTCAAAAAATACCGCATCGTCATTGGCATACCAAAAGGAGTGCACGTCTCCACCAAGGAAGCCTACGCCGGACTGAAACCCGACCTCTTCGGCACCCCCCGACCCGACCTCCGCAAAGCCATCCTCCAACCCATCGAGGAATGGAAACACCTCATCGTGAACGACTTCGAATCCTCCGTCTTCCCAGCCTACCCCGCCATCGCCGCACTGAAAGAAGAAATATACGCGCGCGGCGCACTCTACGCCTCGATGACCGGCAGCGGCGCCGCCGTCTACGGCATTTTCCCGGCGATGGACCCCGATGAGACGATATGATCCCATATCGCGTCAGAGTTTATGTATTCATTAAGAGAGTACCTAGAGAGTACCTAGGGACTCCCTGCCGCCGGATACCTAAAAATTCATAAATCCATCTCCATATCCCGAAAAGTTCGTACCTTTGCATTTTTGAATTCACAAAAATCAACACATACAACATGGACAAACTCATCATCACCGCCGCCATCTGCGGCGCCGAAGTAACCAAGGAACAGAACCCCAACGTGCCCTACACCGTCGAGGAAATCGTGCGCGAGGCCAAGAGCGCCGTCGACGCCGGCGCAGCCATCGTCCACCTCCACGTGCGCCACGACGACGGCACCCCCACCCAGAGCCACGAGCGCTTCCAGGAATGCACCGAGGCCATCCTCAAGGAATGCCCCAACGTCATCCTCATCCCCTCCACCGGCGGCGCCGTCGGCATGAGCCCGGACGAGCGACTCGACAGCACCAACACCAACCCCGTCCCCGAGATGGCCACCCTCGACTGCGGCACCTGCAACTTCGGCGACGAAATCTTCGACAACACCATGCCCACCATGCGCGCCTTCGGCCGCCGCATGCTCGAGAAAGGCATCAAGCCCGAATACGAGTGCTTCGAGATGGGACACCTCGACACCATCCTCACCATGGCCCGCAAAGGCGAGGTGCCCGGCGCCCCCATGCAGTTCAACTTCGTCCTCGGCGTCCCCGGTTGCACCCCCGCCACCGTCGACAACCTCTGCTGGCTGGTGAACAAAATCCCCGCCGGCAGCACCTGGACCGCCACCGGCATCGGCCGCCACGCCTTCACCCTCGCCGCCCCAGCCATCGCCATGGGCGGCAACGTGCGCGTCGGCTTCGAGGACAACCTCTACATCGAGCGCGGTGTACTGGCCAAGAGCAACGGCGAACTGGTCGACAAAGTAGTCCGCATGGCCAAGCTTCTCGGCCGTCCCGTGGCCACCAGCGACGAGGCCCGCGAAATCCTTAACCTCCGGAAACGGTAATCAAATCCCTGCATCCCGATGAAAAAAACATTCTTCTTGACGGCAGCCGCCCTCCTGACCGCTGCCACAGGCATGGCCCAAAGCCTTGAACCCACCGAGGAAATGATGCGCCAATGGCGCCAGACGATACAGAAACGCGACATCTCCCAACGCCACCTGGACAGCAGCATCCCCCTCAGCCAGCAACCCGCCGCCAAGCGCCAGTCCCCCAAGGACATGCCCACCGGACGCGTATGGTTCCCCGGCGAATGGGAAGAAGTGCAGGCCATCGTCGTAACCCCCTACTACGAATACTCCCCCGCCACCAGCCAGGGCGCAGGCTACTGGCTTGCCGACCCGCTGGTCTCCGGCTGGGCCGCCTACTACCAGTACAACATGGGTACGTCCCAGTGGGAAGAAAGAGGCATGGGCCCCTACAAGGCCACCATGGACACCCGTAGCAACATGGGGAAGGTTTTCTTCTACCTCATGGATGCCATCCAGCAGGGGGGTGCCCAAGCCTGGGTCAGAGTGGAAAAAGCAGCCGACTCCACCACCGTCATCAACACCCTCACCCGCCTCAACCTCCGCCACGACAACCTCCGCTTCCTTGTCGGCCCCGGAAACTCCTTCTGGTACCGCGACTGCGGTCCCATCTGCTTCTACCACGGGGAACAGGACAGTCTAGCCATGCTCGACTTCACCTACTACCCCGGCCGCGCCCTCGACGACTCGCTCCCCTCCATCATCCACTGGCAAAAGGGCATTCCCAACTACATGACCGACATCGAATGGGAAGGCGGAAACTGTCTGGTTGATGGTGTGGGTATGCTGGCCACCAGTGATGCCGTCTACTCTGCCAACTCCGATCGCTACGGACAAATCATCTGGGACGGACAGGACATCAACACCCTCACCTACAAGCAGGTAACACCCCTCACCAGGGCACAGGTACAGCAGGGCTTCTCCGAACTCATCGGACAGCGCGCCACCTACATCATCCCCGCCTACCGCTATGACGGCGGCACCGGACACATCGACCTCTACGCCGACATGTGGGACGAGAACGGGTTCGTCTTCTCGGTGATGCCCGACAACTACAGCAACTGGACCGACTACCGCATCGGCAGTCAGAACATCGACAACCTCACCTCCTACTCCACCGTCTTCGACCGCCCCTACTACACCATGGGAACCCTTCCCTTCCCCTCCAAGGACAACGGCGCCAACTTCACCAACCAGACCGAATACAACAACCAGTACACCCGCACCTACTCGAACCACACCTTCGTCAACAACCTCATCATCCAGCCCTGCTTCTCCGCCGTCGGAGAAAACGGCATGCCCACCGCCGAATGGGATCGCGCCAATATCGAGCGCATCAAGCAGGTCTACCCAGGCTACACCCTCTACTGTGTCGACGTGCGCGAATTCGACGGCAGCGGTGGCGCCATCCACTGCGTAACCAAGCAGATTCCCGCCTACAACCCCATCCGCATACTCCACAAAAACCTCCACGACACCTTCAACATCGGCGAAATGACATCCATCCCTGTCAGTGCCCTCATCACCAACCGCAGCGGCATAGCCCACGCCGAAGTGATGTGGCGCGAGGTGGGTGCCACCGAGTGGAACACCCTCGCCCTCACCGCCAACGGCAACCGCTTCAGTGGAGAGATGCCCCTGATTGCGACCGCCGTTCCGCAACACAACGTCGAATACTACATCTCCGCCACCTCCAACAACGGCAAGACCATCACCAAGCCCATGACCGCCAGCCAGGGCGGCTACTACACATTCACCTACTACGCCGACAACAGCGCCGTGGACAGCACCATGTTCGACTTCCAGACTGAACCCACACCCATGGAAAACATTACTTTCAATTTCGGCACCAACTGGGCTACCGAAGACAACTCAACCCAAGGCATCGAGACCGTGGAAAACGAAAAACACTTCTCCCAGTTCTACCCCAACCCCGCCAGCAGCGAGGCCAACATCGACATCGACCTCACCGGCGGACAACGCTACAGCGTATCCATCGTCGACGCCACCGGCCGCACTGTCTATAACGGGCAATTGCCAGCCGTCGACGGACGTATCGTCTACACCATCCACGCCAACCGCCTCGCCCCCGGAACCTACCACGTGGTGTTCACCAGCAAAGACGGCCACATTGCACGACGCCTCATTGTGAAATAACCTTACGGTAAACCGCCATCAAGTCGTCGAACAGACGACTGTCGGAAAAGCGCTCCGCATGGGACAACCCCATCGCGGAGCGCTCCCTTCTGAGCCCCTCGTTCGACCAAAGGGCAAGCATACGGTCAGCCATAGCCTCCACATCATCGGGCCCCACATAGAAAGCCCCCTCCCCACCAGCCTCCTCAAGACTGGAACCAGTGCACCCAATGGCAGGAATGCCGGCAGAGGCAGCCTCAAGCATGGGAATACCAAAGCCCTCAATGCGCGAAGGGTAGACAAAGAAGTCAGCCATAAGATAGCAGGCTGGCAGATCGGCAAAATCCACATCATGCAGGAAAATGAAATGCCCCCACAAACCCTCACATGACAAAAAACGCTTGAGAACATCAGCATAAGGAGTGCTACGACCGATAGCCACCAGGCAAAAATCCCTCGTCAGCTCGCCACGGTCGCGCAGCAACTTCATCGCACGGGCCACAAGAAGCAGATTCTTGCGCTCCTCAATAGTGCCCACATACAAAACATAGCGTTGCGGCAAACCGTAGCGGCTGCGGACAACAGCCTTGTCATCGTCAGAAACACGTGAGAAATCGAGAGAGATCCCCTGATAAACCACGTCTATCTTCCCCTCTGGAACCCCCAACAGACGCACCAGTTCCCCCTTGGTATAATGGCTAACAGCAACCACCCTGTCGGCAACCCGTGCCGCATAGCGGAACTTGATCCCATAAATGAAACGATCCACCGCCCTGTAATACTGGGGACAATGCAGAAAAATGACATCGTGGATCGTAACCACCGACCGAACCCCCGTTCGGCAGATACCCAAAGGCAACTCGTTACTCAACCCGTGATACAGCGTAACCCCCTGCCGCACCAACTCACGCGGAATGGCAACCGTACGCCACAGCCACGGGAACACCCTCCCCAAAAAACTGCGAGGCGACACCATGCAATAAGACCCCCATTCCGGCAAATAGGACAAACAAGCCGTCCTCCCCCTGTCGGGAACACAAAGCACACACTCATATTGCGGGGAAAACTGCCTCACAACACGTGCAACAAACCGGCTATAAACCCCCAAACCTGTGCAATTCTGCGCCATCCGCTTTGCATCGAATCCTATCCTCATCTTCTTCAAAATTGAAATGCAAAAATACAAAAAAAAAACGCAATGTCAAAAAAAAAATGTAATTTTGCACCCCGAAAACAACACCCATGGAACCCATCTCCGCCGTCATAATAACCCTCAACGAAGAACGCAACATCGCACGCTGCCTGCAATCACTACAAGGCATCGCCGACGAAATTGTCGTTGTAGACTCCGGATCCACCGACCAAACCCAAAAAATATGCCTCCAGCACGGAGCCCGCCTCCATCAACACACCTGGGAAAACTACTCCGCCCAGAAAAACTACGCCAACACCCTCGCCTCTCACCCCTGGATCCTCAGCATCGACGCCGACGAAGCCCTCTCCAACACCCTACGGGAAAGCATCATACACCTCAAAACCAACGGCCTCAAACCAAACACCCTATACTCATTCAACCGACTCACCAACTACTGCGGACACTGGATACACCATTGCGGCTGGTACCCCGACCCCTGCACCCGGCTCTTCCATAAAGAAACCGCCCACTGGGACGGCATCATACATGAAACACTCCAACACCCCCCCAACATCCAGCGCCAACACCTGACGGGAGACCTACTCCACTACTCCTACCACTCCGTCGCCGACCACCTCCAACGCATGACCCGCTACGCACCCCTCAACGCACAGAAAGCCTACGCCGAAAACAAACGCCCCACCTTCGCAGGCATCCTCCTGCGCACCGCGTGGACATTTGCACGAACCTACCTCCTCAAACGAGGAATCCTCGACGGCACAGCGGGCTACACCCTCTGCCGCATGTCCGCCCTCAGCACATTCCTCAAATACACAATCCTCCGAGAATTAACAAAAAACACCTGACCATATGCCACTCCGAACCCAAGGCGAAAAACCGCCATTCCAACACCTGACACAGCAGCAGAAAGAACTCCTCTACGAGCAAGCCTGCCAGTTTATCTCCGACAACAAAAAACACCTCCTCGACCGCCTCGCCCCACTCCGCACACGCCACCTCACAGTCGTGCTTGAAGACATCTACCAGCCCCACAACGCCTCCGCCGTCCTCCGGTCATGCGACTGCTTCGGAATCCAGGACCTGCACGTCATCCAACGCAACAACCCATTCAACCCCGCCCCAGACGTCGCCGTCGGAGCATCCAAATGGGTCGACTACTACACCTACCCCTCAACCCCACACGCACTGCAAACCCTCAAAGCCAAAGGCTATCGCATAGTCGCCACACTCCCACACCACAACGACCAAATCATCACCGACCTCGACATCAGCCAACCAACGGCACTCCTCTTCGGCACCGAACTCACGGGACTCTCCACTGAAGCCGTCAACATCGCAGACGCATACGTAAAAATCCCCATGTACGGCTTCACAGAAAGCTTCAACATCTCCGTCTCCGTCGCACTCTCCCTCTTCAGCCTCACCGAAAAAATCCGCCGCCACCCCAGCCTCCACTGGCAAATGACCCACAACGAAACCCTCGACCTCAAACTCCACTGGGCCTCCCAAATCATCCCACACGGCCCCGAAGTCCTACGGAAAATCGCAGAACAATGTCAATCAACTTAACCCTAAACATCATAAACATCATGAAAAAAACAGTCATAATCGCAGCCCTCACCCTGCTCACTGCAGGAATCGCCTCCGCCCAGAAACCCGTCGAAGAAAAGGAAGTCAAGGTCAACTACGTCAAGGACTTCCAACGCCAGGAACCCAAAGCCACCTCCATCCAATGGTGGCGCATCGACTCCGTTACCTACAAAGTCACCTTCCGCGACGCCGAAAAAAGCCGCATGGCCATGGTGTTCAGCAACAAAGGGATGGAAACGCACTACATCATCGAAAACCACTACCCCCATGCCATCACCGACACAGTCGCACACCTCTACCCCAAGTACAAGGTAACCGACGTATGGGCCCGCAAAGCCCGCAGCAAGATGACCTACCAAGCCCGCATCGCCAAACACACCGGATTCCTCTGGTGGAAGAAAGAAAGCGACCCCAAGACCCTCAACTTCGAGGTAGACGGCAAGTTCATCGGCGAATAGAAACAGCCAACCATCCACCAGGCACTCCCTAGGTACTCCCTAGGTACTCTCTTAATGAATACATAAACTCTGGTGCGCTATGGATCCATATCGTCCCATAGCGCACCAAGCGTACGGGGATCATGAGACCCAAACGTCAAGAACCGGGCGCGGGCAAAGGGGCCGGAAAGGACCCTAATCCGTCACCAAACGTACGGAGAAGCCCTTGGAACGATCCTCCTGCGCATCGGGAACCACCCTGTGCCCGAAGAAAGAGAGTGCGTATGCGGTGCGGTCCCCCCCTGCGGTAGCAGACCAGTAGTCCCCCCCCTGCCCCATGCTGTAGAGCGCCGTACCGACACGACAGCCCGCGGCAGGAAGGAATATGGCACCCGCTTGCTCCATCTGACCCCATTGGCCCGTGGTATAATAGTTGGCACTGTAGTCGTCGAAGACAGCGGTAAGGGAGGTATTGAAGACGATGTTGTCGGGTTGCCGCCAGTTGTCCGGCAAGATGACAAGTCCGGAACAAACTCCAACGATGGTGGCCACGCCACGTTTGGCCTCAGCCATGGGACGCTGCTCCAGCAGGTATGCCCACTCCCTGGCCGTAAGCGTACGCCAGAAACCCCGGGGAGTTCCGCCGACACTATTGTAACGCCCCCAATCGGCTTGCTCAAAATGCCCCTCAAGGCTATTCGTGTGGCTTGTCCCAGGGTAATAGTCGTAGTAGTCCGTCGAGGTGCAATAGGGCTGGTAGGCCACCGCACCACTGTTCCACCCACTGGTACCCCAGCCGAAAAGGTCTATCCACACGGCGGCATCGGGCGCAATACTACCGTTGGCCTCGTCAGCGTAGTGGTATTGAGCCTCGGCCAGCCGCCACTGCCCCGTGGAGGGCTGGTATTGGAGATTGCCGCGCGAGAAACGTACTTGGCGGTCGGGACTCACCGAAAAAACAGCCAGCGAGACCCCGTCTTGATCAAAAGCGGCGTTCCCGTCGCCATCGGGATGGCAGGCGGACAACAGCGCCACAGCGGACAAAAGAACCAGTGTAGAATGGATACGCATATCAGTATTGCTCTTTCTCGTTGGGGAAGTCGCCGGACTTTACATCGCTGATGTAGTGGCGGATAGCGTTCGAGATGTCCTCTCCGAACGTGCCGTAGGTGCGCAGGTAGCGGGGCTTGAACTGCTGCGTGATGCCCAGCATGTCCTGCAGCACGAGCACCTGGCCGTCGGTGCTGGGGCCGGCGCCGATGCCGATGGTGGGGATTTTGAGAGTCTCGGTAACCTGTGCAGCCAGCGTGGCGGGAATCTTCTCCAGCACGAGGGCGAAGCAGCCCGCCTCCTGCAGCACGAGGGCGTCGCGCTTGAGGCGGTCGGCCTCCTCCTCGTCGGTGGCACGCACGGCGTAGGTGCCGAACTTGTTGATGCTCTGCGGCGTGAGACCGAGGTGCCCCATGACGGGGATGCCCGCGGAGAGGATACGCTGCACGGACTCGAGGATTTCCTCGCCGCCCTCCATCTTGATGGCGTCGGCACCGGTCTCCTTCATGATGCGGATGGCTGAAGCAAGGGCTTGCTTGGAGTTGCCCTGGTAGGTGCCGAAGGGCATGTCGACCACCACCAGGGCGCGGCTGACAGCGCGCACCACCGAAGTGGCGTAGATGATAATCTCGTCGAGCGTGATGGGCAGGGTCGTCTTGTGTCCCTGCATGACGTTGGCGGCCGAGTCGCCGACAAGGATGACATCGATTTTGGCGGCTTCGACGAGCGAGGCCATCGAGTAGTCGTAGGCGGTAATCATGGCAATCTTCTTGTCATGCACCTTCATGTTTTGCAGCACTTTGGTGGTAACCTTGGTTACGTCGGTTTGGAGGTAGGCCATGGGGAGATTTTTGAATTTTGATTTTTGATTTTTGAAGATTTAGTCTATAATCTCATCGGGGTTGGCGGGCTTGCGGCGGTCGGCGGGCGAGGGGATTTCCTCCTCCTGCTCGGGCGTGATGCGGAAGAGTGCCTTGAAAGGTTTCTTGAGCTCGTAGTCGCCGTGCTTGCCGACGCGGTAGGCCACATAGTGGCGCTTGCCCACCGTGAAGGCGGCGGCCTCGGTGGGGTTGTCCACGGGGTAGAAGTATTTCTTCAACTCCTCCTCCTTGATGCGCTTGCCGAGATAGATGGTATCGAACTGCGAGACATTGATGGGAGCCTGCAGCATGAGGGCACCCTTGCCGGGCAGCTTGCGCGTGGGGAGGGCCTTGTACTCGATACCACGCGAGGTCTTCACCTTGGCGAAGAAACGCAACTTGGCATCAATCTGCTCCTGAGAGGCGGGGATGCGGATGAAGATAGAGTCTTTTTGGGACTCCTCACACTCGTCCGGACGGCGACTGAAATTGCTGGTGATAACGATGTAGCCTGCATTGACCAATATCTGCTTCTGATGCGGGATAAGGCTGTAGCACTCCACCAGCGGACGATAGCCAAGGTGGTCGTCTAGCTTGATGCGTATATCCTCCGGACAGGTGTCCTTGGTACCCTCAAGAGTGTAGACCGACCCGCGGGCAAGGAAGAGCTGGGCATAGTAGCCGCGCACCAGGCTGTCCTCGGCTGGGGTGAAGCAGCCACGGGCCGAACCGACACACTCGTCGGGGTCGTGGCGGAAGGTAACGAGGACGGTGTTTCGCAGGGGGATGCTCTTGTTGAGCAAAAGGCGAGCCTCGGGCAACTCGGCGCAGTCGTAGACTTCAGTGGCCAACGGCACCTCGAAGCGGAGTATCTCGGAGGAGTCGCCGTGGCAGGAGCAATGGATGGGGTTACGGGCGTAGCGGATGGGGAACTGGGCGCGGCAGCGGGCGGAAAAGTAGCGCACCACAGCGTCGGCGCGACGGCATCCAAGTTCCTCGTCAGCACCGGCATAACTCTCCACAAGCATGGTGTAGTACTTGGGATTGTCAATCGCGAAAGCGATGCGGTAGGCCGAGTCCAGCAGATCGAGGTCGGCCTCGCGGTAGGAGGTCTCGTCGCCGTCGAAAGTGAGCAGCAGGCAGAACACCTCGGGGTTCTGGAGCGCCTTTTGCATGTTTTTCACCGGCTTGGCACTCGGAATGTAGAGCCCCGACTGGGCACGAAGGGTGGGAAGTGGGTAGTGGAGAGCGTAAAGCAGGGCTGTCGCGAACAATATTTTCTTCATGACATGAGAAGTTCGTTGACAATCTGGTCGGTGGAGATACCTTCGGCCTCGGCGAAGTAGTTGCGGACGATGCGGTGGCGCAGTACATTGTGGGCCACGGCACGGACATCCTCGGCATCGGGCGAGTACTTGCCGTGCAGGGCGGCATAGGTGCGGGCTCCGACGATGAGGTACTGCGAGGCGCGCGGGCCGGCACCCCATGAGATATACTTGTTCTGCTGGCGGGTGGAAGTAACCAGCCGGACGGCATACTCCACCACGTTGTCGGCCACGGGCATGCGGCAGATAGCCTCCTGGAAGGCCAGGATGTCATCAGCCGAAAGGATGCGCTGCACCTGGGACGCAGGCGCTACAGTGGTCTGCTTGACGATGGCGACCTCCTCCTCGAACGAGGGGTAATCCAGCCGCACGTTGAACATGAAGCGGTCCAGCTGCGCCTCGGGCAAGGGGTAGGTTCCCTCCTGCTCGATAGGGTTCTGCGTGGCGAGGACGAAAAAGGGGCTGGGCAGCGGATAGGAGGTGCCGCCGACGGTTACGCGGCGTTCCTGCATAGCCTCCAACAGGGCGGCCTGCGTCTTGGGCGGTGTGCGGTTGATTTCGTCGGCCAACACTATGCCGGCGAAGACGGGTCCCTGGATGAACTTGAAATTGCGCTCGCGGTCGAGGATTTCCGAACCGGTAATGTCCGACGGCATGAGGTCGGGCGTGAACTGGATGCGGCTGAAGGAGAGGCCGAGCGTCTGGGCCAGGGTGTTGACCATGAGGGTCTTGGCCAGGCCGGGTACGCCGAGCAGCAAGCAATGGCCGCCGGAGAAGACGGAGAGGAGGAGTGAGTCGACGGCCTCGTGCTGGCCTACGATGACTTTGGCTATTTCCTGTTTGAGGGTCCGGTAGCGGTCGGTGAGGAGGTCAAGTTGTTCTTTGTCGGTCATGGCGATGCGTTTACTGAAGGTTTCCAAAAACACAGTCCCGGTACTCGTCAGCGAGGCGGATGTAAGTGTTCTGCATTTGCTTTTGAGCCCACTTCTTGAGGTGCCGGTGCTTGGCGGCGGCGAGGGCGGCGTTGTAGATGTTGTCGTAGTCGTCGGTGAGGTTGGCCTTGTGAGCCGGGTATTTCTTGTTGAGGCGCACGATGCGGTATGCGTCACGGTTCTCATCGGTCTTGGCTGGGACAGCGATGCTGATGCGCCCCTCGTCCATGCCCTGTATACCGACGTTGTAGTACACCTCGTCGATGGCGGCCTTGTCGAGGCGCGCCGAACCGTCGGCAGGGTTGGTGGCCACGCCGCCCTGCTTGGCGTTGGCGGCGGTGCTGTACTGGCGGGCGGCGTCCTCGAAGGTGATGTTACCGGCGCGGATCTCGGTGGCGATGCTGTCGAGTTTCATTCGTGCGCGGAGCAGGTCGTCGGACGACACCCTGGGTACCAGAAGTATGTGGCGCGCGTTGAGCATGTTGCCGCGGCGTTCGACAAGCTGGATGATGTGGAAGCCGAACTGGGTCTCGACGATGGGGGACACCTCGCCGGGCTTGAGAGCGAAGGCTGCGGCCTCGAACTCGCCCACCATGTCGCCGCGCGAGAAGAAGCCCAACTCGCCACCCTGCTTGGCGGAGCCGGGATCCTGCGAATAGAGAGTGGCCAGCATGGAGAACTTCTCGCCCTTGAGGACACGCTCACGCAGGGCCGCCAATTCGGCTCGCACCCGGTCGCGCTCGGCCTCGGAGATAGCGGGCTCTATGACGATTTCGGAGAGTTCGTAACGTTCCGGCATCATGGGCAGGCTGTCGGCCGGGAGCGATTGGAAGAAGTCGGTAACCTCGGCCGGGGTAATCTTCACGTTCTCGGTGAGCTGGTATTCCACCCGGCGGCTGAGGAGGTTGTTGCGAATCATGCGCTCGTACTGCTCCTTGAGTTCGTCGTAGCTGAAGCCTGTAGCCTCGCGCAGAGCCTCCTTGGAGCCGTACTGGCGGAGGTCGTTCTTGATGTAGTAGTCGACATATTGCTTCACCTCGTCGTCCGACACCTCGACGCTGTCCACCTCGCCCTTGTGGACCATCAGCTGGGCGAGAACCAGGTTCTCGAGGATGGCGCAGCGGTTGACCATCTCATTTTCTACCCCCTGCTTGATGCGCATCTGGGCGTAGGAACGGTCAACGTCGGAATACTTGATGATATTGCGCCCCACGACAGCAGCAACGCCATCGACAAGGGTGCCATCCTGGGCAGTGGTGCCAACAGTGGCTGTCAGCAATAGGAGTGAAAGCAGTTGTTTTTTCATAGGTAAAGTTCAAATGTTTTTTTTCACATGACCGCTCCGCTCGGCCTCGACAAGGAGGTCGGAATGAAGGCGGTCCAATATTTCTATCTTCCTGTGGTTAAGGATTATGGCTCGTATATTGTCGCGCTGGAACTCCAGCGGAGACTCTTCCTCGGTAACTTTATAGTCGAGGATGCGGGTACAATAGGCCAGTGAATCGTCGGCGATATTTACAATGCGGTTTTGCCGGAGAAAAAGTTGTTCGTTATAGGTGGTTATGGGCACTGCGCTCTGGAGGACATAGAAGGGTATCCATGCCGTGGCATCATAGTAGCCAGAAAGTTTGTGCCGCGAGGCAGTCTCCTCTAGCTCCACCACATCGCGTTCGGAAAAAGCGGGGCGCGAGATGATGGATTTTATTTTCTGCAGGGTGTGGGCGTTGCGCGGCACCTTCACATAGACCGCCTTAACGATGCTGGACTTGAGGCGGAAGTCGGAGCGGTGCGCTTGATAGTAGTCGAAAATTTGGGCGGAGGTAACGACGGTGTCCAACAGTTGATCCACAATCTGGCGCTCGTAGGCGTAGACCAGGAGGTTGTTGCGGTACTCCTGCAACTCGCGCGAAAAATCAGCCTCCACGTTCTTCTCGGCCTTGTCCAGCAGCACCGTCTGGCGTATCCACTGGTCCACATAGTTCGAGACGACGAGTGCGCTGTCTTCGGGGAGCATGCCCGCAGGGACAAGGCCGGCCAGATCCGAGCGGTGCAACTCATGGCCGTACACACTGGCCACGAGCGGCGAGTCGTCGCCCCGATGCGCACATGCCGAGAGGAGGAGCGCCGTGGCAAGCAGGCTAGAACGTAATCTTGCCGACGACATCCCGATGTATCTTAACATTGTACTTTGCCCGCAACTCCTCCATCAAACTGCGCTCCACCTCATTTTGCCAAGCATTGAGGTAGTAGCCACGAGCCTCCATCTGGGACTTGAGACACGGCTCGATGATGTCTTCCACGACAAGGATGCTGTAGCCCTTGCTTTCGGGTCGGAAATAGACACCCACCTTCCACTGGTCGTCGGCGAGGAGCGTTTGGCGCGTCTGCTCCACGGAGGCCAAGGTATGGGTTACGGGATCGGCGGCGGCACACTTTTTGCGGCTCACCTTGCGCAGCAGCGCCTCCTTCATCTCCATGGATTTCATCCCTTTCTGCTGGCACTTCTGCGCCACTTTGAGAGCCTTGGCGGGTTCCAGGCAGGCACTGTCGGCCACCCGGAGGGATACCACACGCGCCCGAGTACGCCAAAAGTAAACGGAATCGTCGGGGTTGTCCATGCGCTTGTTCTTGCTCTCGCGGGCATAGAATCCGGCGAAACCGGCCGAGTCATGGATGGCTTTGGACCATATCATCTTGTCGTTGTAGCTGAAAATCATCAAACCGTTGCGATAGTCGTCCACCATGCTGGCAAATTCGGGATGCTCCTTCTCCAGTTGAGAATCCGTGTAGGCAAGGGTTACACTGTCGATAAAGTTCTGATAGCGGTTACGCACATACTGGTCAAAGGGTACCTGTTTTTCGGGTTTTTGGTGCAGGCGGATGTACATAGCCAGGTCGAGGGCGTTGTAGTCCTTGTTCGGCATTTGCACCAACGTGCGGCGATCCTGGATGCTTGCCGGCTTATAGCGCCACAGATCCCGGAACACCGAGTCGGTCATCAGGCTCACCATCTCGTCCAGCGAAGCCATCATCTCCACCGGTTGCTTCTTCTTGCCTTTCTTAACGGGCTTGGGTACCGTAGTGTAGTCGATGATGCCGTATCTCTTCCGGCACGACTCCACGAATGCCTTCTGTGAAGCCTCGCCACGCTGGTCGCGAACCAGTTTCTGCTTGTAGTAGGGCACCATGTTCTCGAAAGGAGGGAGGGTCTCCCGCTTAACCAGCTTGACGATGTGCCACCCGTAGCGGGTCAGGAACGGGGCGGACACCTCCCCTTCGCGCATCGTGCTGAACTTCTTCACATATTCGTGGGGCAGCTGGCTGATGGTGGCATTCTCTATCAGGCCGCCTTTTCCGGCAGTGCTATGGTCGTCGCTCTGGCGGGCGGCCATCTCGAACGGCATCCCGCTCTGCAGCTGCTCGTATATCATCTTGATTTCCCCGCTGTTGTTCGATTTGCGCTTCCAGATGTGCTGGAACGTGGTCTTCCCGTAGTATTCCACACGGTCGATAATCTTGATGATGTGGTATCCGTAGCGTGTACGTACCGGCTGGCTGACCTCCCCTATCTTCATGGCATAGGCCGCGTTCTCGAAGGGGTATACCATGCTGAAGGCCGAGAAGTAGCTAATCTCACCCTCGTTCTCCTGCGCCCTTGCCTGGGGGTTGGTACGCACAGCCTCCTCTATGGCCAAGGCGGTGAAGTTCTCTCCGGCATCCACCCGGCCGCGCAGCTCCAGCGCACGGTTGTAGGCAGCAAGCGTGTCTTCCGGCGAGGCATTCGGGGCCACCTTCACCAGGATGTGGGCGGCATGGATGGCATAGCGGTTGCGGTCGTAAGCCTCACGCAAAATGCGCGACATCTCGGCAGAGTCGATCAGATAGGGGGCGGCCAGTTCCTTGCGGTAACTTGCCAGTTCCCGGCGCAATTCGGCGGCGGTGTCGAGTCCCATCGAGCGGGCATCAAGCACCTTTGCACGGAAGTTGGCATAGAGGTCGACATACTCCTCCACGGCACGCTTCTTCTCGGCGGCTGTCATGTTCTGCCTGGCAGCAAGGCTCTCGCCCGTGGTGCGCAGGAAGTCCTGCATGAACTCCGACTGGCGTATCTGCTGCCCTCCCACCTCGATAACGACGGGGTCGGACTGGGAGTAGACTGGGGTATTATGGGTTGCGAACAGGAAGGCGACGAGTGCCAACAGGGATTTCTTCATAACTGGATGGGGTTTTAACGGCTGTAGTTGGGGGCTTCGCGAGTGATGGCAATGTCGTGGGGATGGCTCTCGGTGCGGCCGGCATCGGTGATGCGGATGAACTTGGCCTGCTGGAGGTCGGAGATGGTGCGGCTACCGGTGTAGCCCATGCCGGCCTTGAGGCCGCCCACCATCTGGTAGAGCACCTCGGCGAGGGTGCCTTTGTAGGGCACGCGACCCACCACGCCTTCGGGAACCAGTTTCTTCACGTCGGTCTCCTTGTCCTGGAAATAGCGGTCTTTGGAGCCGCTCTGCATGGCCTCGAGCGAACCCATGCCGCGATAGGACTTGAACTTGCGGCCTTCGAAGATGATGGTCTCGCCGGGAGCCTCGTCGACACCGGCCACAAGCGAACCGACCATCACCGAGCTGGCACCGGCGGCAAGGGCCTTGACCACATCGCCGCTGTAGCGTATGCCGCCGTCAGCGATGACGGGCACGTCGTAGCCGTGCTGCTTGAGTGCGCCGCACACCTCGCAGATGGCGGTGAGCTGGGGTACGCCGATGCCGGCCACGATGCGGGTGGAGCAGATGCTTCCCGGGCCGATGCCCACCTTGATGGCATCGGCGCCCGCCTCGGCCAGCATAAGGGCGGCCTCGCCGGTGGCGATGTTGCCCACCACCACGTCGATGTCCTTATGGGTGGCCTTGACCTGTTTCAGCGCCTCGACCACGCGGACGGAGTGGCCGTGGGCGGTATCGATGACGATGGCGTCGGCACCGGCCTTGACCAGGGCGTCGACACGCTCCATCATGTCGGGCGTGATGCCCACGCCGGCGGCCACGCGCAGGCGGCCGTTGCTGTCCTTGCAGGCGTCGGGGCGTTCCTTGGTCTTGATGATGTCGCGGTAGGTTATGAGGCCGACGAACTGCCCCTGGGCGTTGACCACGGGCAGTTTCTCTATCTTGTGCTGCTGGAGAATTTCGGTGGCCTCGGCGAAGGTGGTACCCACGTGGGTGGTGATGAGGTCGGTGATCATGATTTCGCTCAAGGGGCGCTCGGGGTCGCGCTCGAAGCGCAGGTCGCGGTTGGTAACCATGCCGATGAGCATGCGGCTCTCGTCCACGATGGGGATGCCGCCGATGCCGTACTCGGCCATGAGCTGGAGGGCATCCTTGACCTTGGCTTCGCGCGAGAGGGTGATGGGGTCGATAATCATGCCGTTCTCGGCACGCTTCACCTTGCGCACCTCGTTGGCCTGGCGGTCGATGGTCATATTTTTGTGCAGCACACCGATACCGCCCTCCTGCGCCATGGCGATGGCCATAGCGGCCTCGGTTACGGTGTCCATGGCGGCGGAGACCAGCGGGGTGTTGAGCACGATGTTCTTCGAAAAGCGGGAGGCTACGGTAACCTCGCGGGGCAGGATTTCGGAGTAGGCGGGCACCAGTAGCACGTCGTCATACGTGAGGCCTTCGCCGATGAATTTGGTGGTGTCTGTATACATAATTGCGCTATTTTTACAAGTGAATTAATTTGCAAAAATACGACTTTTTTCCGACATGGCGGGAAATTTTACCAACTTTTTTCATTATACACTGGTTTCCAGTGCGATATATTTTCACTGGAGGGCTTGGGATGGGCGGGCAGGTGGCAGGGACTCCCTAGGTACTCTCTAGGTACTCTCTTAATGAATACATAAACTCTGGTGCGATATGAACCGATATGGGACTTTTGGGGAAAATTCCAGGCTCTTTTGTGGTGTTTCGTGTTTCAAGGGAACTGGTTCAGTTCGCGGCGCGCACCAGGCGGACGGGGAAGCCATTGTCCCGCATCCAGCCCCCGTACTGGGCATCCACCTGGGCGTTGTCGAAATACAGGCACCAGACATTCATGCTGGGATGGTTCCATCCGCCCGGGGTGGCCGACCAGTAGCATCCGAACGGATCCGTCCCGTAGAGGGAGGTAACGGAGGTGCCTGCCCGCTGTCCGGCGGCGGGCAGGAAGACTGCACCGGCGGCTTCCATCGCCTGCCATTGGGCGATGCTGTACGCGTTGGAGGCATAGCCGCCCGTTGCTCCGGCGGTGAAAGTGATTCCGTCGGGCAGCGTCCAGTCGTCGGGCAGAAGCACCAGGCCGCAGTGGGTGCCGTCGATGGTGGCGAGACCCCACTTGTTTTGGCGGACGGGAACGAGGTTGTCGTTGCCCAGCAGGGTGTTCCACTCCTCGCTGGTCAGTGTGCGCCAGCCGCTGCCCGCACCCTCGATGGTGTTGCAGCCCCAGTCGCTCTGTCCGCCCAGCACTCCTCCGAGAGGGCCGTAGTCGGAGTACTGCTCCACGGTGTTCCACGGCTGGTAGGCGTAGGCGGTGCCGGCGGGGGTGCGGTAGTCGTGGCCGCTGGTGCCCCAGCCGAAGAGGCTGACGATGTTTTGGTTGGCGTAGTCGTCGCCCACATCCTGCCCGTCGCACTCCACGGTGCTCCACTGGTGTTCCATGAAGCTCCAGGTTTCGGTGGACTTGTCGTACTGCAGGTTGCCCTTCGAGAAGAAGACCTTGGTGCCTCCAGCGTTGATGGAGAAAGCGGTCGGCTCGCTGACGGTTACGCGCTCGCTGGCGGGATCCATCTTGATTTGGATGGTCTTCATGGTGTTGCGGTAGAGGCCACCCGTGATTTCCACCGGGTGCTGGAACGTGAGCCTGCGGCTGCCGACGGCACCGGGGATGCTTTCGTTGCGACCCTCCACGCGAACGGTGATTACCGATGGTGTCTGATCGGTGACGCTGGGGCCTTGCGGCAGGATGGGCACCTGCACGGGCAGGATGCCGCCCGGCGCCACCTCGACGGGCTCGGGGAAGACCACCTCCACCTGCTTCTCGTCGTCAGTGGCGGCGGTTCTGGGGAATACAGAGACAAACCTATAGATGTTAGCGGGGGCAAAGCCTTCCGTAGTCATGCCCGAGCTCACTGCTATTCTAGTGCTGACCGGGCCGCTCAATCTGTAGTGGTCGCTGGTCAGCGCCACGCGGTCCAGCAGCAGGGGCTCGCCCGAGTCGTTGCGCACCTTCACCAGCAGCGCCGCCGTCAGGTGCTGGAAGCGCAGCACCTCGCGCCCCAAGGCGACATACTCGGGAGAACTGCTGCCCCCCGGTGGGGTTATCCACGACGTTGATCTGTAGTATCCGTCGGCGCAATAGAAGTAGGTCCCCACCATGGGCAGGTCTATCTGCTGCCTGCCGCCGGTGAAGGCCGACTCGTAGCGCGATGGCAGGGTGAGTGTAATAAATGGGTCATTATCATTGTACGTGTCCTGTAGGTAGTAGGAGTTTTCATCATATTCCTCGTCGTAGTTGGCGATGCTCGGCGGGAAGTAGGCGTTGAAAGCCTTTCCGATGCCTGCGACTGGAGATATATTATTGCATTTGCAACTGTAACTTACGCCTCCGATGATGTAGCTGTTGGTATTAACGTTCCCCACGCCGGCGCTGCCGCCGCTGAAGAGGACGGGATAGTTCTGGTATTTGATGCCCACCTGGTCGCCGGCGCTCCAGTGCACCTGCAGGCCTTCGGTCTCCATCTTGCTGCCGTCGGCATTGGCCTCCACCTCAATGCGCAGGAAGTTCCCTGCCGCGAGACCCTCTTCCTTCTGGCAGGCGCCCAGGGTCAGCGCCAGCGCCACGGCCGCCAGCGCGAGGCGGCACATGTGTCTCGTCTTCAGAACCATGTCCCCTCCCCTCCTATCGTTCCACCATCCACGCGGGACTCGAGCCCCTCGACGCCCTCGCTACCGATCAGCAGCCCCAGCGCGACGGGCGTGCTGCCGGCGAAGCCGCGCTCCGCCCTGAATTCTGCCACGGTCAGCCGCGGCGCCCCGTAGGGCAGTCTCTTTTTGTTTTCTTTCATTTTTTTTAGGTTTTAGGAATCAATAAAAAATAGGAAAGCGGGCACCCCCGGAAAGGGTGTCCGCCTTGATGAATTTCGAAAAAACGTGTGCAGCCGCTGCACTCCGCGCCCCTACAGGTGGCGAGGGGGGGGGGCAGTGTGTTGATTTACAGGCGTTTATATATGTATATTGCATAGTGTCTCTTATTCTACGAAAATGCAAAAATACGAAAAAAATCTGAATTGCAAACAAAAGTTGTATTTTTGCAAACCGAATCAACACAGAAAACAACATGAAGAAACTAACGCAAATCGTTTGTTCCGTGGCCGTTATGGCCACGGTGGCCAGCTGCGGCAGCAAGCAGCAATTCACAATCAACGGCACGGTGGACGCCTCAGTACCCGAAGGGACGATGGTGTACATGTACAATGTGGCCGACTATGAGGGCACGCTTGACAGCGCCGCCGTCGACGCCGAGGGCCGCTTCGTCTTCCAAGGCGAGGTAACCGCGCCGTGGGTGGCTATGGTGGGCGGTCGCGCCGTGGGCATGCAGCAGCAGGTCATCGTGGAGCCCGGTGTCATCAGCCTCGATGCCGAGAACGTGGGCGGCACCGCACTGAACGACAAGCTGACCGCCTTCGCCCGCGAGAACGACATGAGCGACCTGCAGGGCGAGCTGCGCACCTACATGGAGGCCTACTATGCCGCCCCCAGCGCCGAACTGCGCGCCGAGGCCGAGCGGAAGTACGACAGCGTGGAGGCCATCGCCAACAAGCGCATGCTCGACGCCTCGTGGACACTCTACAACGCCAACCGCGACAACCTAGTGGGTGCCCTGGCCATGGAGCAGATCGCCCAGCTGGGTGATTTCACCTACACGCAGATGGACAGCATCCTTTCCGACGCCGCCCCGGTGGTGAAGGGATATGCCCCGATTGAGAAAAAGATGCAGCAGCTGAAGGCCGTCGAGGCCACCTCGGCCGGCAAGAAGTATACCGACATACAGGGTGTGGACGGCAAGTTGAGCGACCTCATCGCGGGCAAGCTCGCCCTGGTGGACTTCTACGCCTCGTGGTGCGGCCCCTGCCGTGCCGAAATCAAGGACAACCTGGTGCCGCTGTGGGAAAAATATGAGAAGAAGGGTCTGGTCATCGTGGGCCTCAACGTGTGGGAGCGCGGCGACGCCGCTGCCCGCAAGGCCGCCCATGAGAAAGTGATGGCCGACCTCGGCATCACCTACCCGCAGCTGGTGGACAGCACCCGCGTGGCGACCGACACCTACGGTGTGCGCGGCATCCCGCAGATACTGCTCATCGACAAGGACGGCACCATCCTGGCGCGCGACCTGCGCGGCGGCGCCATCGAGGAGGCCATCGTCAAAGCCCTGAAAAATTGAAAATTAAAGTTGAAAATTGGAAATTGAAGGTTTTATGCCACGTAACAAAACATTGCGCATTTTAGTCTGCGCACTGCTTTTCAATTTTCAATTTCCCATTTTCAATTTGAGCGCACAGGGGACAGACTCCTGCCGTCTGCAACTGGCGGTGGAGAACCACCATTTCTTCCGCAACAACGAATTCGGGGGCGAACACCTCGACGGCTACACCCTGCCGGGCTTCTACCTGCGTCCGCGACTGGAGTGGCAGGTGGAACCGCGGGTGAAGCTCTCGCTGGGAGTCCACTGGCTGCACTACTGGGGCGCCCGCCGCTACCCGTCGGCCATGGGCTACGTCACGCGACCGCTGCCCGAGGCGAGCGACACCGCCACCGCCGTACACCTGCTGCCATGGGTGCAGGCCAGGGTGGACTTCTCGCCCACGGCGAGCCTCATCCTGGGCAGCCTGGAGAACCGCAACGGACACGGCCTTCCGATGCCGCTCTACGAACGCGAGTTGCAATATGCCGCCGATCCCGAGGCCGGTGTGCAGTTGCTGCTGCAGCGCCCCTGGCTGGAGGCCGACCTCTGGATGAACTGGCACGAATTTATTTTCGCGCACAGCGACCACCAAGAGCGCTTCTACATCGGCCTCTCCACCCGCTTCAAGTGGCATCCCCACAATCCCTCACTCGAACTCTACCTGCCGCTCTATGCCCTGGCCTGCCACCACGGCGGCGAGTCGCTGACGGTATACCTGCGCAACCACCACCAGCTCAACTGCGCCGGAGGTCTTGGCGCCACCTACCGACAGGGCGATTTCAGCATCGGGCTGGAGATGCTGGTCTACGGCTACCTGCAGCGCAAAGGGAGCATCCATCCCTTCGACCGCGGCTGGGGTCTCTCCCCCACCCTCAACGTGAGCTACCGCGAGGGTAGCCTGTCGCTGGGTTACTGGCACGGCGAGGGCTTTGTGCCGATTGTGGGCAGCACACTCTACTCCAACGTCTCGACAGATACCGAAGGACTCACCTTCGACCGCAACCAACTGCTCACCCTGCGGGCGGAATACCGATGGAAGGAGTTCCGCGCCTGCCAGGTAAGCCTCGAAGGCGACCTCTACCACTACCTCCCTTGGACCGGCCAACGGACGGGCTACGGAGTGGTGGAACGCGGCGGGCGGACGATGTACGCCTTCGGCATCCACGTGAAACTCAACCCCACCCTACCCCTGCTGCGATGAGCCTCTTCAGCCTCTACACCCACCAAGGTCCCGTAAGAAACATCAAGGAAGATACCGCCATCACACTCGGCGTCTTCGACGGTGTGCACCGCGGCCACCGCGCCCTGCTGCGCCAGTTGGAGGGCGGTGCGCCGACGGCCGTAACACTCACCTCGCACCCCTCCTTCGTGCTGGGGCGGCGCGGCAGCGAGGACTGGCTCGACGAGGAGCAGGAACACATCAGGCTGCTGCTGTCGGGCGTGAAATATGTGGCCGTGATGCCCTTCACCGCCGAGGTGGCACGCATGACAGCCTGCCAGCTGGCACGGCTGATGCACAGCGAGCTACGCATGCGCACCCTGCTGCTGGGATACGACGGCCGCTTCGGAAGCAAACAGGATGACGACTTCGACCGCCTGCCACAGCTGGCCGAGGAGCTAGGCATCATGCTCAAGCACGGCCAGCCCTACCTGCTGGAGGGCGAACCCGTCAGCTCGTCGCGCATCCGCCGCGCTCTGGGCGAGGGCAACGTGGAGGAGGCCGCCACCCTGCTGGGCCGTGCCTACGGCGTGGGCGGCACCGTGGCTCACGGCCGCGGCATAGGCCACACGCTGGGCTTCCCCACAGCCAACATCGACCTCTCGCTGACCCGCAAGACCCTGCCCAAAGAGGGTGTGTACGTAGTCCGCATCGGCACCCCCAGCGCTCACCTGCGCCACACAGGCATGGCCAACCTGGGCGCGGCACCCACCTTCGGCGTGGAACGGCCACTGCTGGAGGTGCACCTGCTGGACTTCAGCGGCGACCTCTACGGCAAGGAGGTGACGGTGGAATTCCTGCACCGCCTGCGCGACACCCGACAATTCGAGAACCCCGAGGCGTTACAAGCACAGCTGGCCAACGACCTCGAACAGACACGCCAATGGTCATAACCCTCTACCAACAAGACATCCTCTGGGCACAGCCCGAGGCCAACCGCCAACGCGTGGAAGCAGCCTTGGCAGAGGCAAAGTGCAACATCTTCGTGGTGCCCGAGACTTTCACCACCGGCTTCGGCGACCACATGTCCGCGCTGGCCGAACCCCAAGAAGGAGCCACCCTGCAATGGGCACAACGGATGGCGGCACAGCACAACCTGCTATTTGTCGGCACCTGGATAGTGCAAGAAAGCGGGCGCTGCTACAACCGTCTGCACTGGGTCTACCCCGACGGTACCTACGACCATTATGACAAGGCCCACACCTTCCGCGTCAGCGGCGAGGCCGACCAGATAAGCCGCGGCACCGAGCGTGTGGTGTTCGAATACAAAGGCTGGCGTATCAAGCCTGCCGTCTGCTACGACCTGCGCTTCCCCAAGTGGCTGCGAAATTCGGGAAGAAGTGAAGAATTAAGAACTATGAACTATGATTTGCTGTTAGTGTGTGCCAACTGGCCAGCCAGCCGCCGTGAGGCATGGAACACGTTGCTGAAGGCGAGAGCAATAGAGAACCTCTGCTACGTGATAGGCTGCAACCGCAGCGGTACCGACGGCTACGGCGGCGAGTACAGCGGCGACAGTGCCATCGTCGACTACAAAGGGTTCCCCCTGCACGAGGCCACCGGCGAGCAGTGCATCACCGCCACGCTGGACAAGAAGAAACTCGACATCTTCCGCCAGCACTGGCCCTTTTACCTGGACTTCGACTAAATGAACAACATAGAACAGAAACTGGGATTCGACCGCATCCGCCAGCTGGTGGTGGAGCATTGCAGCAACGAG